>DAIDKH010000036.1 GCA_027450145.1 Chthonomonadaceae bacterium
GCAGCTACTCGTTTACGAACCTGTTGCGGCGATCTTCCTTAACCACGGGTTTCCCGGCTATGACCAGTACAAACTCGCCTTTGAGCGTATTGGGTAAGAGATCACCTAAATCTGCTAGCTTACACCGCGTGACCAGTTCAAAGTGTTTCGTAAGGTCATTCGCTAATGCGCACTCCCGGTTGCCAAATATTACAGTGGCGTCATCAATGGTGGCCCTTAGGCGGTGTGGACTCTCATAATATATAAGCGTGTGGTCAAGTTCTGCGTCTTCGCCAAAAAACCGTTGACGCTGACCGCTCTTACGCGGTGGAAAGCCACGAAATAGAAAACTGTGAGAGGGTAAACCCGATAACACAAGAGCCATTACCACTGCAGATGGGCCTGGCGCCATGGTGATTTCTGCACCGGACTCAATCGCCTTACGTACCACTGTATAGCCTGGATCCGCGATGCCCGGGGTACCTGCGTCGCTCACAACCGCTACATGCTTCCCCTCTTCACTTAGTCGAATTAGGCCGGCTGCGGATGCAATTTCGTTGTGTTCGTGAAAGGCCACCAGAGGCTTTTTAATCTCTAGGTGACGTAACAGCACTGATGTTTTGCGCGTGTCCTCACACGCGATCACATCGGCAGCCTTTAGAATCTCAATGGCTCTCAGGGTTATATCGCCCAGGTTACCTATCGGTGTTGATACGAGGGTTATCAATGGCCCGTAGCACCGGCAGGTGCGGGAGAACTTGTAATACCCTGGTGCGTCGGAGGCAACGGTTTGGGCGCGGGCCGCACCGCACCAACCTGCACAACGGTTGGGAATGGATAGTAGTGTGTAAACAGAGGCTCGCGGCTGATCACTTTACCATTCATTTTGGTGATTCTGTACCACATTGCACGTATATCGGGATGACCTTCGCGCTCGGTCTCCCGGCGCCCCGGTTGCATTGAATAGTCGGGCACAATCTCCACAGGTACGGAACCATAGTGGGTATATCCATGTTCAATCTCTATAGACTGCCCGGGAATCTTGTGGCCGAAAATGGAGAATTCCAGTACTCCACCAACACCATGTGCTGAAATGTAAATGGGCCATTTGCTGCTGTTTTCAAACTGGAAATCTATTGCTCCATATGCCACTGTAGCATCACGTCCTGCGGGAAGGTAGTGAACAGGAAAGCCATGATGCACGCGCTCAACTACCTTAAGTCCTGCCAGCAAAACGGCGTTATATAGAGTGCTGGATGGCTGGCAAACACCACCGCCCATACCAGGCTTCAATTGGCCGTCAATAATGACAGGCGCAGGTTTAAACCCATCGCTTGCAATCCGCGGTCCCACCGTCTTGTTATACGAAAAAACTTGACCGGGCATTAAGAGCGTACCGTTGATCCGGCTGGCTGCAAGTGCAACATTGTCTCCACGGGCTCCAACCATATAGTACGTCGTAAAGCTCGAAAGTTCACCATTAATTGTAGAGAGTTCGTTGTAGGTAATGGCGGCAGTCGCAGGTGCCGTTACAAGCTGAACCCTTAAAGGAGGTAATGCCGTGCCAATATTGGTAGCGGAAGTAGCAGAAGCCCTGCTGCTAGAAACGCCGTTTGTTGGTGGTATCGGTTGAGAGCCATTCACGGGTGATGTTGGTGCTGTGCCCGCGGCGTTGGACGAACTCTGCTGTTGGAGGTAAATGGACCAAGCCGAAGTCACGGCAGCATACGAGGCCTGAACATTTACTTCAAGACCCAGCTTGTCGTGTTTTAACCCTAATCCTCCGTGCGCCATTGGTATAACACGCGCATCCACAGGGAGTTTGTTTAGGTGCAGCGCTGCTTCTCTAATAACATGCATGGCGCGCTCACTCACAATTCCGGGCACGGGTTGCACAGCGACCTTCGGAGTTCCGGCGACGCTAGCCACGATGTTCGCACCAATTGACGATGGTCCCGCCGCACTGCTCGCCTTTACAGTGCCGGAAATGTCCAGCGTGAGTCCCATGTGCCTGGCGTCAGTGGTAAACGATCGGACAGACCCGTCTGGCTCTGTCATTGTCAGGATGATTGGAACCGTCTGCAGTCGATCCGCTGTGGGCGACAACGACGCTGATGCCTCGGACGTAGTCTGGCCACCTAGTCCCACACCAAGCACTGTTACGCCGGGTCGAATTAACCCATCGGGGCGCAAGACAATTACCGCAGCTGCAATCCCAACGGATCCCGCAACGAGAGCAATTTTAGTGCCTGTGACATACAAGCCACGAGCGAATCTATTCTTCGCGGTAGTTCCGACATTGTCTCTGGCTGTCATCGTCATTCCCACTAGTGACTAATCGCCCGGTGCGTAATGAAAGTGAGGTCGACCTTCATGAGCTTCTATACGTCGAATTAACTCTTCAAGCTTTTCGCTGTGTTGTTCTAATAACTCCAGGCGTTGCCTTAACTGCCGGATCGTGGCGTCCTGAGGATCTACCACGTTGGTGACGTTATCCATTACCGCGCTATCCACGATAGGAGCGCCGTTTCTTCTTACAATCCTGCCAGGAATGCCCACAACGGTGCAATCCGGTGGTATATCCTTGTTTACAACAGCATTCGCGCCTATACGACAATGGTCTCCTATATGTATTGGCCCGAGTATGGCCGCTCCCATGCCTATCATCACTCCGTTGCCGATAGTTGGGTGGCGCTTTGCCTTGACAAGCGTTGTACCGCCAAGCGTTACCTGGTGGTAGAGCAACACATCATCGCCAATCTCCGCTGTTTCCCCAATAACCACGCCGTCGCCGTGATCTATAAAAAATCGGCGGCCGATAACTGCCCCCGGATGGATCTCTATATGCGTTGCAAACCTGACCACTTGAGAAATGACACGCGCTACAAGGCGGAACTTCTTCATCCAGAACCAGTGCGCCACTCTATGAGCGGTTATGGCGTGCAAACCGGGATAGGTTAGCACCTCTAATAAGGAGCCGGCTGCCGGATCCTTATCCATCACAGTTTTTATGTCCTCACGTAGGCGGGCAAACAAAGGCGACAAGTTCCTTTCAACTTATAGATCAAGCCGCACAAGTGTACAGGCCGGTAATCCTATTACGATTGTTCTGCCGAATGTTGCACCAGAGCAGGTTTGCCTTATTGATTCTGCATAGAAATTCTAGTATACCTTAAGCTATGCATTGGCAACATTTATGTAAACGCTGGCGCATCTGCCAACATGCGCTGGGTATTTAAGGAGCACTGACAATGGCTTTTCCACAGACCCGACTTAGACGATTGCGATCCACTTCGTTGTTGAGGGACATGGTGGCTGAAAATGTGGTGAGTACGAGCGATCTAATTTACCCAATGTTCGTGACGGAGGAGGGCCAGAGTTCCGACATCAGTTCGATGCCAGGTATTAGGCGGCACACCATCGACGACCTCTGCAAAGAAACGGACCGGGCGATGGCAGCGGGTGTTAAAGCAGTCATGTTGTTTGGCATACCAAATGCCAAAGACGATCTCGGCACGCAGGCGTACGCAACAGACGGAATCGTTGCAAAGTCCATTCGAGCTCTTCGACGTGCAGCAGGGAACGATATATTAATCATTCCAGATGTTTGTTTGTGCGAGTATACCAGCCACGGGCATTGTGGAACCTTACGTGACGGTGACGTGGTCAACGATGCAACGCTGGAACTTCTTGCCCGTGCATCCGTCTGTTATGCAGAAGCAGGAGCAAGTATGATTGCACCATCCGACATGATGGACGGTCGCATTGGTTTTATACGAAATGCTCTTGATACTGCAGGATTCGAGAATTTGCCAATAATGGCTTATAGCGCAAAATTTGCGAGCGCTTTCTATGGACCATTTCGCGAGGCAGCCGGCAGCACCCCGGAATTTGGGGATCGTAAAAGCTACCAGATGAACCCGGCTAATGGTAACGAGGCGTTGAGGGAGATCGCAGAGGATATTAAAGAGGGCGCAGACATCGTAATGGTGAAACCAGGGCTGCCCTATCTTGACATCTTGCGAGAAGCCCGAAATCAAACGAATATACCTCTGGCTGTTTACAACGTCTCGGGTGAGTACAGCATGGTCAAGGCGGCCGCGCAGGCAGGATGGATTGATGAAACAAGGGTGGTAGACGAGCTACTCGTCAGCTTTAAGCGTGCGGGTGCTGACATTATTTTAACCTATCACGCCGTGGATTGGGCAGAACGGCGACAACGGAGCTAAACGTGGTATCTTCAGTCGTTGCGGGACGATATCAACTGCAGGAATCTATTGGAACTGGCGGCATGGGCGTAGTCTACCGTGCAATGGATCTGCGGTTAAAGCGCGAAGTGGCGATGAAGGTAGTCAAACCTGATTTACTTCAAGATGACGTTGTTCGCGCAAGATTTCGTCGTGAAGCTCTAACGCTTGCAGGAATAAGCCACCCCAACATTGTGGCAGTCTACGATCTTGTAGACAATGATGAAGGCGCAACCTGCCTCGTGCTTGAGCTACTACACGGTCACTCCCTTCGCGAGGCAACTGCTCTAAAATCCGCACCCTCACCGGTCGAGATCGCTGTCCAAATTGCCGCTGCCTTGGATGCTGCACATGCCCAGTCAGTTTTGCATCGAGATATAAAGCCGGACAATATATTCGTATGCGATAACGGTGTAATTAAACTGATGGACTTTGGGCTTGCCAGCGTGGTAGCCTCTGTGGCGCTTACGCAGGCGGACGCCGTTGCAGGCACGCTGCAATATATGTCCCCGGAACAGTTAACGGATAGCAAACTTGACGGGCGATCCGACCTGTATTCCTTGGGGGTAGTACTTTACGAATGCCTTTCGGGTTACCTCCCTTTTGCTGGTGACAATCCTGCCGCAATAATTCTTCATCGGCTGAACAGTGCACCAGAACCTATTACCGCCCTACCTGATGACGTACCACAGCAATTCCAGGATATAGTTCTAAACCTACTGCAGCCAGATCCAGCCAATCGACTTGCCTCAGCCACAGAACTGTTGAAAAGTCTGGATGCAGTAAAATCTGGTAAGAAGATAGATAACATTCCGTCACCGATTGAGGTACCGGCTAATCTGCCTGACCAAGAAATACACGTGGCTTCCAGGTTGCGAAAGAGCGTACTTTTACCAACTTTGTCTATTTTACTGATTGGTGCAGCGGTGTTTGCCGCAACCCGATTTGAACCACCATCGACCACCGAGCAGTTGAAACCTGGTGCTGTATTGGCCGACACCACCAAGGCTAAATCGGCGCGCCCTACCAGGGCCAGGTTTGGCTCCCAAGCGAATCCGAAACCGAGTAAGCCGCAAGACATTGCCACCAGTGCCCGTCGCGTAGTACCGTCACAAATAGCGAACTCTCAACCGCAGTCGACGGCAGCGATCGTTCAACAGCTAAACCGCCAAAACCGGCAGATCGATATACTTGAGAAGATGCTGGCTTCCATGCAGAAAAGGGCCCAGACGAAGAATGCAACATCCACCAAGGCTCCCCACACTTTTGCGAGTGCGGGGCATGCAGTGTTACCGGTACCGGAACCCCATGAGACGCTTCGAGCAGGGGGAAACACACCCCTTCGAGCGAGTGCATTCCGACTGAGCCCAAATGAGAGCACAATTTACCTTACTGCGATTGCCCCTGCGACGACGCAGTTCGCAGTCTATCAACCATCTCCAGCCACGCACTCATTCCACCTTTTACCGTGGCATCCAAGAACGCATACAACACATAATGGTGTCGTGCACTTCGAAGGCAAATTAAGGCTTCATCCACAGGCAAAGGCACAGTTCCTCGTGGTTACAGCGTCTTACGATGGAAGCGGAAACCCACCTTTAGCAATAGAACTGAGCGATTTGCGAAAGCGGCACTATTCTCCACGGCGGGGTATGGAACAATCTCCCACTTCAAGGTTTCAAAGGTTTAGGAAAGCCTTTGCCACTAGGTTGGGAGCCGATGCTCTGGAAGTTCGCGTAATCTCGTTACGGCAGCTTCCTTACCGTTTCATCCGTGGGCGCTACAATTATCGCAGAACCTCTACGGCCAACCGACCTGAAATACCAGTACAGCCGTAGTTACAGGATCGGTATGCGTACGGGCGGGAATCCCGAAAGGCTCTCATCTGTTAAACTGTTTACGCGCAGTAATGCCGTATATCGTAATAGGTGAATAAGACTAGGGTTTGCAGCATACGCAAGGGAGTAGATTCGAAATGAACGGACCATCTAACGCGCTGAGTAACACAACCGCCCCTGGCACCGATTACCTTGCGACGCTCTTAAAATTAGGACAGCAACTAAACTCCTCGCTCGAATTAAGTCAGGTTCTAGACACCGCCATCAAACAGGTTGTTGCATTCGTGGGCGCAGAACGAGGTTTTGTACTGCTGGTCGACGTTGAAAGTGGCCGGGTTTGGGGTGAGGCTGTACATAACATCGACCGCGAGGTGTTGGAGGTTACTCTTAGCGACAGCGATGCTCATGCCGCCGAAATTAGCAGATCGCTGGTAGAAAGCGTTCTCCAAACAAGGCAACCTGTTCTCTCAATGAATGCCATGGAAGACCCACGATTTGCGAGCCGGCAAAGTGTGCAATTTCACAATCTTCGGTCGGTGCTATGCGTTCCGCTGGTTGCTCAGGGCAGACTTCTTGGTATCATCTACCTAGATAACCGCCTAAAATCAGGCGTTTTTGATGAGCGACAGCTAACCATGCTCACTGCATTCGCGAATCAGGCCTCTATCGCCATCGAGAACGCCCGGCTATATGACAACCTACGGCGATCCCTGGAGGAGCGCATGGCCCTTCAAGATGCCCTTGTTCAGCAGGAGACTCAACGTTTGGCTCTCGAGGAGGCGAGTCGGCTAAAATCGGATTTCATTGGCTACGTGGCTCACGAACTTCGTAATCCGCTCACCACCATTCGCGGTTATGTGCAGACAATTTTAGCAGACACAGATAGAACTCTGGACGAAAACACTCTACAGGAGTTCCATGAGGCCATAGAAGCGGATTCCGACCGCCTACTGGACATGATTAACGAGCTGTTGGATACCTCTCGACTTGAAGCGGGACGGACTCTTACGTTGGCTCAAAAGGATGTTAACCTTAAACAGCTGCTGGAAAAATTGGTAAGACGACATCGCTATTACAAATATACAAAACCGGAACATCTTCTCGTGCTGGATTACCAGCCAGACGCTCCAGAACTTATCCGCGCAGACGAGGATAAGTTAAGCCAAGTGTTTTCGAATCTGCTTAGCAACGCGATTAAATACTCGCCCAATGGAGGCGAAATTCGAGTTGCAGTTTTGCCCGATAGCCCAAATTGCCTCCAGGTTCGGGTTCAGGATCGCGGCGTGGGGCTATCTCCTGAACAGTGTTCCCGTCTGTTTAGGCAATACGAGCGAATAGAACGAGAGGCGATAAAGAACATTCCGGGTACTGGTTTGGGACTTTACCTGGTAAAACATCTGGTAGAATTGCATGGTGGCAGCATCACCGTGCAAAGCACACCAGGTGAAGGTGCACTTTTTGTTGTCAAGCTTCCGGTAACACAGGATAGCTAAAGGAATTTGCTCATGGTTGGTCTTTCACGGCTTACCGGCCAACGCCTCGCCCACATCGCAGTCGCTCTCTCCGCAGCAACAGCCTGCTTAGGAGTGTGCGGTTGCGGCGGAGCCGGGTTTGGTGCAATGCAGAGTAGTTTGGGTGGCGATTTAGCTCCCGGTTACAATACACCGCTTACCACACAGGCACCCAATCGATCAGCATTTAACGCCTCAACTCCACAAGGCTGCTATCCCGTGCAGCGGGCCACGTTCACCCTTAAGGACATTTCAGGTAACCCGTTCGATTACACGCATGAGCTCGTGCAGGTAGTGATCCACACACCGTCTGGTACAACCACATACTATCCGGCATTTTACGAAGGCAGCGATAAATGGGCGGTGAATTATACCCCCCTGCATCCGGGTACTTATACCATATCATCTGTACGCCTTAACGGCAATATTGCTCACGAGAACAACCTTGAACCAAACGAGTGGAAGGTAACCGGACCCGAGGAACCAGGCTTTATCCGGATAGATAGAGCACATCCACATAGATTCGAATTCGACAATGGCACGATTTATTACCCATTGGGACAGGATCAGGCATGGACGGACGGTAAATCCGACACAATTGCTAAAGATTTCGTAAAAATGCACGCTGCCGGGGAAAATTGGTCGCGCGTTTGGATGACCGCCTGGGACGGTCGTAACCTTATGTGGGCGGTGAAGCCCGGCGAAATCGACCTGAAAGCAGCGGCAAAATGGGATGACATCGTAGATGCTGCTGCCCTGAACCACATCTATTTTCAAATGACTACCCAGTATCACGGCCAGTATTCCTCGACGGTCAACCCAAACTGGGACCAGAACCCGTGGAACGTAAAGAATGGCGGTTTCCTCCAGACTCCGCAACAATTCTTCACCAACCCTCGGGCAATCGCCCTCACCAAACGTGTGCTTTACTACACTATTGCTCGGTGGGGCTACTCACCCAATATCATGGCCTTTGAGCTTTTCAACGAGGTTCAGTGGACGGATGCCTTTAAAGCCCACAACTACGCTGATATTGCGGCCTGGCATGAAACCATGGCTGATTTTATCAAGAAGCACGATCCCTATCGTCATCTTATTACTACTAGCAGTGCCGCTGATGTTCCTATAAGCAACCCGATCTGGAACAGTGTGGATTATTATCAGGTGCACAGTTATCCTGCCAACCTCATCGCCACGCTCGGTGCTCGAAGCGCTTTTGGTGCGCCCACTGTAAAACGACCGCTGTTTGTAGGGGAGTATGGTGCGACCGGCAGCGACGCCAGCGGAATTGGTCTTCATAACGGTCTTTGGGCGGGAATGATGCGGTTCTCTTCTGGGGCGCCGTGTTACTGGGACTGGAACACAGTAGAAGCGAACAATCTTTATGGACAATATGCAGCAGCCTCGGCATTCCTCGCCCAATCCGGCCTGCCTCTGCAATTTGGCCTCCAAAATGAGACCCTCTCAGTCTCCACTCCGACGCTGGGCGACTACGTAGTTGCGCCCGGCGCGGGATGGAACGATGCCACGCAGAATACTTTCACACTCACCGGACTTGGTGAGCCCGCAGGAATGGCGCAGATGCCCTCGTACCTGCAGGGCAACGCGCACCGTGGAATGGTGCCAAAGCCATTCACGTTCATTTTAGACTGTAAGACCCCCTGCAAATTTATCGTCGAAATCGGGCAAGTAGCGACTTCCGGTGCGAAGGTTGATTTGAGCCTTTCAGGTAACTTTAACGCGAGCGCGTCTGCCTCTCTATCACTTGCGGGAGACGACGGTAAGGCCCCGTCGCCGATAGCCAAACGCGAACTAAGCATCTCCGTGCCAGCCGGACATCAGGAAGTTACGCTGCAGAATACCGGGCCCGATTGGGCGGTGATCAAAGAGATTCGCATTACTAACTATGCACCGGGACTCACCGCTCTCGCACGTTGCGGTACACGATACGCTGCAGGGTGGTTGTACAACGCGGCAAATGTCGACAGTGCGTTAAACAAGGCCAGCAAAGTTGTGTCCGGCACGGTCACTGTCCCGGGCCTTAAACCAGGTGAATATTCTGTAACTTGGTTTGACACGTGGACGGGCAAGGTGCTCAGCGAAGACAATTTAAGTGTGGGCTCGTCGACCGCAAGCAATGGGGAATCACACACCATCCTGCATACACCGCCAATAACACGGGATACGGCCTTCTACATTAGACCAGCACGTAATCAAATGCAAAAAGGGCGCGGTACAGCTAAACACCGAATCTAAACTGTACCGTAGAGGCGATCGCCAAAATCACCAAGGCCAGGCATAATGTAGCTTTTTGCGTTAAGATCGCGGTCTAACGAGGCAGTGAAAATCGCTACGTCGGGATATACCTCATTTAGCCTCGCTACTCCTTGTGGTGCGGCCACAACGCACAGTAAAGCGATATTGTCGGCACCGGCATCCACCAGTTGGTCGATAGCCGCTATTGCCGATCCTCCCGTTGCAAGCATCGGATCCAGTAACAGCACGCGGCATCCGCGCAATGGAGGAAGCTTACAGTAATACGAGTGCGCAATTGCCGTCGATTCGTCTCGCTGCATTCCTACATAACCAACTGTGGCACCGGGAATGAGTTCAAGGGCAATATCCAGCATAGACAAACCCGCCCTTAGAACCGGCACTAACACGACTGTCTCAAGCAGAACACGACTTACGGTTACCTCTAAAGGCGTCTGAACATCAATCTCCTTTAGTGGCAGTGCCCGAGTCGCTTCAGTAACAAGGATTGCGGTTAACGATCTTGCAAGCCGGCGGAACTCGCCCGGAGCAGTAGATTGGTCTCGCAAGGAGGCGAGCAAATGCTCCCCAAGGCTGTGTGTAATCACGTGTAATGTCAACTAATTTTCCGCCTCAATTAGGTCGTTATCTTCAATGTATGGGCTCTCGGTTGGCTCTCCTGCATCGGTCAAAAGGCGTGCGATGGCTTCCATCGTCTCGCGTAGAATTGTCTCCTTTGGCGTCTCCTCTGAGAAATAGATCGGGTCGCCAAACACCATTCGAAGTTTTGCGGGCCGGGGAAAGGGTTTGCCTGGAGGCATCATATTCCTCGTACCGATTATTGCTGCAGGAAGCACAGGCGCTCCCGAGCGCCGAACTATAAGCGCTAAGCCCGGTTGAGCGCGCTGCAGTCGGCCGTCCCGTGAACGCGTTCCTTCTGGAAATATGCCTACAGCGCGTCCCTGCTCCAATAAGTTAAACGTGGTCTTTAGCATTGCCCTATCAGCGGCACCGCGGGTAACGGATACACTCCCCATGCAATTCATGAAACAAGCTACAACAGGATTATTCCAGAGCTCAATCTTTGCAATACCATGCAATTCACGAACTCGATAAACAGCCGACCAAGCAAGCAACGGGTCAATATTACTAGCATGATTAGCAACGCATATTACACTACCCGTCCTTGGAATTCTACCGAGTCCTGTGATTTCATAGCGACCATAGATTGACAAAAAGAATCGAACACCATTTGCCCAAAACAATCGCACCACGCGCAGGCTAGCAGGAAGTTTTTCGGGGTTTTCCAGAGCTTTCATGCGGGAGCCATCGCATTGAGCGGCAGTTTTGAGAGCACTTCGTTTACAACTACATCGATTGCTTTGCCGTCTGTATCAACAACGTGGGCATCCGGTGCCTTTGTTAGTGGCGACGCTGAACGCGTGGAATCCCGATTATCACGGTTTTGAAGCTGCTCAAGCACGACGCGCTCATCACATTGCGAACCGGTTTCTGCCATCTCATTGGCCCGGCGACGAGCGCGTTCTACCGGTGAAGCTTCCAGGAAAACCTTTAGATCGGCGTTTGGACACACTACTGTACCCGTGTCGCGGCCTTCCAAGACCGCTCCGTTCCCACCCGAGGATGCCAGATTACGCTGAACCTCAACCAGGATACTGCGAATAGCAGCGTTAGTCGCAAGCCTGGACGTCATATCTGATACTGCCGGTGTTCGTATCGCGGCCGTAACTTCAGTACCGTTTACCCAAATACGCTGGGTCATGTCCTCCATCAGCGGCCCGGGTACGTATTGCATCGATCGAATAAGTTCAATTAAAGCCGATTCGTTTGCCAGGTCGACTTTGTACGAGATTACTAGCCACGCGGCCGCCCGATAGCTTGCACCTGTGTCTACATACTGCAGGTTCAAGCGCCGAGCAATATGCCTAGCTACGGTACTCTTGCCAGATCCCGCCGGTCCGTCAATTGTGATCACCATCCGATTGGTTACTGCCTTTGTCTGTATAATTACTACTACACACTATTATACAACCTGGGAACAGCAGAACTTTTGCGCTGCCTACACCTCCCTGTATCATCTAATGTCATTTACTACCACAGCACGCTTGGACCTTCACATAGGTGCGACAAGACCGGCTCATGACCTGAACTAGCTGCAGGATATTCTAACTCGACAATAAGTTAGTGTTCCAGAAGGTATAACATAAACTATCATATATGCCTAGGCCGGGGAGGCGCAAGCGTTGGGTAACAACAGTTCTGCTCTAATTGATGCCACCGCGGAAAATCACAAATCCTGGTTTTTGGCCCGTTGTATCGCACAAGGCGGCTATTCCTGCGAAACGCAGGGAATACAGTGGCTGTGCTCACCGGATGACGCTACAATCCCCTTTCCCTCAGAGGAGGCGCTTAAAAGTAACGATTGGCTAGGCGACATACTCCAGCAGTGCGAACGAATTCGCCCCAAGCAGATTGCGTGCTGGGTCGCAACCGAACGGGATTCGATGAAACTGGGTGCATTGCTAATGGCACATGGATTTGAATGGGGGTGGAAACCGCAGTGGATGGCCCTTAATCTAGCGGACATCGATCAGTATGCCGCTAACGTCTCCGTGGAGATGGGTCAGGACAATTCTGGTACGGTCGGTGATCCTCGCCTTCCTTACTTTAACGACAGGGAAGGGCGTGTGCTAAGTGCGATACTGAAGCGAGAACCAAGAGACACATGGCGGGTGATCGCAACCGTTAATTCGCAAGTAGTCGCCCATGCCATAGCTCACCGCTCCCCCCTGTGTCCTCAAGTCATTGGCCTGTACTCCATTGGTGTGCAACCAGATTTCCGTAGTCGAGGTTTTGGCAAAGCCATAACTCTCGCCTGCGCACGGCTCGGCAGAGAACTAGGTTGCCAGTACGCGGTTCTCAACGCCGCAAATGATTTTTACAAGGGCTTTGGTTTCTCCACCCAGGGATTCGGGCAGACCTGGTGGATGCACGATAGCGGTGGTACCTACACCATAGGGCAGAAAGATATAAGATTTGCCACCGCAATTGCAACAGGTAATTGCTCAGACCTAGAAGAGTTTAGGTATGACGAGGCCCGGTTAACAAATCCGCTTCGCTGCGGTTTAACAGCTCTAGAATTGGCGGCTCAATTTAAGCAGGCAAGCTGTGGCGAAATGCTAATCAGGCACGGTGCGCCTCTCGATATACTGGCGCTGTGGGATTTAGGGCTACACTCCTACCTAAACGAGCTTTTGATTAACGAGCCAGAACGAGTTAATCAAAAGCGTGGACAATCAGGCGCGACAGCTCTCCACTATGCGATCCTGCGGAATGACGCTGAACTTGCGCGCGTGCTTCTGGAAGCGCAGCCAGACCTTACCATTACGGACGACGAAGCTCATTCTACACCGCTTGGTTGGGCGCGCTATTTTAAACGCGACGACATAGCCTCGTTAATCGAGAGGCAACAGACCGAGCGGTGAATGCATATTGCGCACCACAAACATGTGCGGAGCATTAAATAAAGCGCGACACTTAGCCAATCACCTCACTGCCCTGGCATATGGTAATATACCTGTCACCTTTAATACCGTTGAATGTGCTTGAAGTACCGTCTGGCCAATGAACAGTGATCTTGTCGACGCTCTTTGAGTTACCCAAACCAAAGTGGACACGGCTATCGCAGGACGACAGATACGATCCATCGGAGTGACAATGACGGAGTAGTGACCGGCCGCCAAATTCTGCCAGAACTAACGCGCCATACCCGTCACGATTACAATGCAATCCCTTAAGGCGAACTCCTAACCAATGCCCTGCAACGCCTGTTTCGTTGTGCAGAAGCAATGGAGACCCTTCGGAATCTACGATTAAGACATCCTGTCGCCCATCGTTATCATAGTCGCCTATTGCCAAGCCTCTGCCAACGATACGGGGCAGCTTATCGAACCCCGTTTTGTTGCTTGTATCATGGTAGAAAATCGGGCCAACACCAGAATTTGTCAGGAACAGGCTAGGCTCCCTGTAGGTCAGCGCTGGATCAATCTTGTGGATGTTGTCTTGCACGTGGCCGTTAGACAATACGATATCTAACCAGCCATTATTATTGGAGTCTAAAAATGCTGCCCCAAAGGTTACGTACTGCATTCCGTATGCACCAACGCCCGTCTGCATCGATCGGTCGGTGAAACTTCCGCCGCCATCGTTATGGTAGAGACATTTCTCCTCATTATAAAACGTCGCAACTAGTAGGTCCAACCTCCCATCATTATCGTAGTCTCCCCAGTTAATGCCCATTCCGCCATGCACGTTACCATTTCCGTCAAAGGCCACGTTTGCCTTCTGCCCGGCATTTGAATAGCGCAATAGTTCTGCTGGGTTGCGCGGCAGTAGGAGGTCTCCCGGTTCCTCATCATTGGCGATTGCGATCGCTTGACCGCCGTTGCCGCTGAAATTGGCGCAGGCTACGCCCAGGGCACGCCCCGTGGCGCCGGCGCCCGCCTCGTGAGTGATATCTTGGAACCGGCCGTCACCCATATTTCGATACAAACGATTAGGTATCGGTGTATAAAACCTCGGTCCACATGACGATAACACGCCGTTATCTGGGCACAGTTGTTTGGAACTGCGGTCAAAAACACAGTAATTACAGATGTACAGGTCCAGGAATGGGCGCATTGGATCAGTTTGAACCCAAGCAGCCGACGTACCCCAAGGCTGCGGAGGTATGCCTGCTTCATCCGACCTATCCGTAAACTTTCGACCCTTTTCGTTATGCAGCAACATGCCCGTACGGTAACCGCTAATGTAGATATCTGGCCAGCCGTCGTTGTCGTAATCACCCACTGCACAACCAAGGAAATCACCGTCGAACCGATCGAGACCTACGGCTGCAGTGACGTCCTTAAAATGTCCGTGCCCATCACCCTCGTACAGTGCCAGTTTGCGCCCTACAAGGAGGACGTCCAGATTTCCATCCGCATTGAAATCCAGGAATGCGCAGCCATTACCTATGGTCTGTAGAATATTTAACGGACGCGTGCCGTCAATTGTCCAGGTGTAATGAAGTCCGGCTTCCGTGGCTCGATCACGGAAGTAGACACTCTGAAGATTATGCTCGCCATCGGTATGGGTTGACGCGCTATAGCAACCGCTAACCATGCCGGCCATACCTGCTATAAAAAGGCGTCTGTCAATTTGCACCGCTGGCTTACTGCCCCATTCCGTGACCGTAACTCATACCGCCTGGCGACGGTGCCTGAGGTGTCGCTGATCTGTCCTGTGCGTATGTAGACATGTACTGCTGTTGATGCTGCGCCGCCGTCTTCGGAACTGCCACCGGCGCCACAGCCTGGGTACTACCCACGGTAAGTTTATAAATGCCCGCTACCACAACAAGCAGCCCGACGACACAGGCCGCTATAATTCCAGGAGTTACCTTAGAGTTCATTTGCTCACCCCTATTCAAAGTTAGTTTGTTATTTCATCTACAGGCGTAGAAATACTGCTCAGGTCTGTGGCTTTAACCAGTTAGACCACCGTATCAGAAGGGACATCCTGACATAGATTTATATTGCTGAAAATTAACGGCGGCTGCGTAAGAATTTCCAACCATTGTCTCCGCTCGCGACAAGTATAAATAGGAAACGCGATTACCAGGAGTTTCTTTGACCGCTTTACCTATCAACCTTACGGCGAGTGCAGGTTCGTGTTGATTAACCGCAATGATCCCTCTAACTAAGCGGGCAGAAGATGCAAAATGTGGGTAGTAAGCCACCGGTGATAGTTGCCGTGTAGCGGCAGCGACATCACCAGGCTTGTTACGCTCGGCTAAAAATGTCGCATAGACCACACGCACGCCCATAACATTCGGAAGGAGCCGAACGATATGCCCTGCAGTCTGCGTAGCTTGGTCCAACGTCCCCCAACGCCTTTGAAGCATTAGAAGATATTGGCTGTATAGAACGTTATCGGGATCGAGTTTGACTGCGCTCCCAGCAAGAGAAAGTGCCTTGCGAGCAATTGCTTTGTTGCTATATCCCTCCATGTCCATAGAGCTGGCTTTTTGAAAGTCCTGGAGGGCTTTCTTGTCGTTTTTTGCCTGGACTGTGAAAGCCGTGACCCTCGCTACCAACTCTCGTTTCTTCGCTGGCAGCCAATTAATGACGCTGTTGTACTCGCTTTCTGCATCGTTAACACGGCCAGATGCAAGGTATACATCGCCCAAGGTTTCATGTGCTGCTGGGCTACCAGTTGCCGCGTGTTCTGCCCGTTTCGCAAGTTCAAGTGCTCCCGGCAGGTGCCTAAATCTCAGCAACGCTGCTGCAGTGGCATCCAACACCTGAGGTGAGTCTGGTGGGTGGTGAAGAGCCGCAGCAAAGTGATCGATCGCGCCAATGGTATCATTCGTTTGTGCCAGTAGATCAGCAAGTTTCTTTTGCGAAAGCGAATCCGATGGATGGCTATCTACGCGAGCCTGCGCTGCTTTGATCTGATTGCTCAATCCGATGAGTTCATCGCTTACTCCGGCAAAATAATCGGCTTCCGGCTGCCTGCCAACGGATTTGAATGCCACGGAAAGGCTATGTGCAATCTGTCCATTGTATGGGTCTACTTTTGCAGCTCGTTGCAGAACTGGAATCGCATTTGCCGCCTGGTTCTGTTGCAACAACAGACTTCCCAGTATGAAAAGCGCATCGCTATCTGCAGGTGCGACCGCCACCGCATCCTTGGCCTGCGCGGCGGCTAAATCTACCTTTCCGGTTGCCTGGTAGAGCTTCGCTAGAGCGAGGTGAGGAACTTCCGATCTTGGCGCTAGCAATGCCGCGTCGGCAAACTGGTGCTCGGCTTCACTATTGCGCTTTTCGTCTAGTAGCAACATTCCAAGTGCAACTTTGTAATCTGGCTGACTCTGATCTAGTTCCACCGCCCTGAGCGCAGCGCGAAGGGCCTGTTTTGGTTGTTTAAGTTGTGCTTCCGCCGCTGAAAGGTAGGCCCATGAGCGAGCAGATTGTGGATTAATTGCCACAGCTTGCTGCATTTCAACTTTACAGAGTTGTAAAGCGTGCTGGGTGTAGTAGAAGCGTCCCAACAGAAAGTGACTGTCTGCAATATGGGGATGAGTGCCCTCGAATTGTTTCAGCTGATTAAATGCAGAAGTGACCATGCCGGTGGCCAGTAACGCCTTAGTCCATTCCGAACGTAGACGAACTGAGTTCTGATCGAGGTTACACGCCCTGCTTAGGACGACAGATGCAGGTTTGAACTGCCCAGACTCATTTAACCGTTTACCAAACCAGTACAAAAAGGTTGGATTGTTCTTCTGGGACTTAACAGCCTTCATAAGTTGTGCCAGCGACAATCTGCTGTACATTCGGTTCTGGTACCACGGTCCCTGCACAATGCCCCAGGCAGCAACTGCAATAGCTGCAACAAGGAATAGAGAGCGCAGCAGGAGGGAGTTCCTCCTGCTTGCGCCTTCGCTGATTGGCTTAGCCGCCTTCTTTGGAACAGTAGAGCTAGCCTCAATGTGCTTCATGTACGTGCTCTTACTTACTTGTGGTTATGCCAGATGTCGTTGGAACTGTCTATCGCGACCTTCAACGTGTCTGCCGATACCGATTTTGCATGACCGTCGGCAAAGGTACAGTTAATCTTGCCGAAATGACGTGGATAGGGTCGCCGCCCGCCATTTCGGCAGGAACCCCAGTCCTCGGTACCCGGCACGCCGAAATCCCAGTCAACCGATCCACCTTGTACCCACACCGATGGATTGAACAAGAACGGTCCGCTTCCACTGTTCGTGGTGCAACCGGTCCATGCCGGGGACCCGTCGTTGAAATGTGGATCCGCGGCGAGAGTGGCTGCACTTCCAGTTTCTGCTGCGTCCGCAAACGCTACGTAATTTGCGGGCGAGTAGATTCCAGCCTCTGGTGCACCTGGGAAAGCACCGCCGTTGCCAACGGCAACCCAGCCCATCGTCATACCAGAATTTCCTCCGTATGGCTGCGCGTTGTAACCATAGCTCGTGGGATCATATCCAGAGTTGGCAAATGGATCATCCGGGCAGAGATATATGCCCTTGCCCTTACCATTAGCGGCGTCATAAGGGCTCCCCGAATCACCGAACTTCTCGATGTAAGGCTTAAGCGTCATTCGCCACATCGACTTACCGCCATCTCCACTTGCCCATCCACACGCATAGGTTTCATCGTAGTCCTGGTTGTACATCATGAGGGCAAGCCCCATCTGTTTCAGGTTAGACACGCAGGTGATAGCCCGTGCCCGTTCTCGTGCCTGTGCAAAAACAGGGAAGAGAATTGCAGCTAGAATTGCAATAATTGCGATTACAACCAACAGTTCGATAAGAGTAAAGCCCTTGTTATTACGGCGCATTCGTTGCTCCTTTAAATAATCACTCCAAACAGTTGATACAATTTCGCACAAAACCAGGAACTATAGGTAGACAAAGCACTCAATTCTAGTCACACCAACGAACAACCATTTAGTCCATAATTCGAAGATCGTAGAACGCATCACGTTCACTCGCCACGTAGTTGCTGCCTCAAAAGAATCAGTTGCTATGCTAGAGATCAATGGCACTGAGTTAACGGCTACATCTACAGCGCGATGCAGCACATTGCTACAAGCTATAATAATCGCGAACGTTTCGTAGAAGTATTACTCAATAATAATATCGCCATGTCAAAGTTTTGTCAATATCTTTTGCGATATTTGCACACAAATTATGACATCAATATTTTAATCATAAAAATTAATCAACAAAATTACTAGCGTATATTTGTCAACGATCAGTAAATAACAACGAACGTCGTTGTTTTCAGTTTGTCCGTCAGTAACCTGTACAACACGCAGAATCTCCTAACCCTTGCGCCGATTCCTCTTTCGTGGTTTTTCAGAATTTCGCACAGTGAACTCGCGCTTTAGGCGATCCCACACGTTGAAAAGTATAGGACACAAAGGGAGGTATTCCATAAGAAAGAGCATTCTCGAGCGGAAATCTCCCTCATACAAATACGGGAAATCACGACAGGATTTTGGTCGGTCTTCGTACACTGAACACCGATTATCTGGTTTGAGAAATGGACAGGGAGTAGACGCCAAATGTGAGCATCCATCCGTGGCAGTTCGAACAAATCTGGCTGTAAACTCATGAACAGTACATTTCAACCTGCGAGCAAGACGTAGCACATCCTCGTCATCGACGGTCACCTGAAGGAAGCGGCAGCATCGACCGCAAGTTAGGCAATCGATTTCCTTCCAGACACTATCCGTGGTGACTCGTACCTTTTCGTTCAACTCCGGATTGTTTAACGCTAGATCATGCAGTACGAAGGACCGGAACCGCATGTCATTCGCTTCATTTTTTGCTGCGTACCGTTCTATAAGCTTTATTTCCCGAATGATGGTTGATTCCTGTGATTGTTTGGTCATTGTTGTCACCCACCGCCTTCACACAGTCTTGTATGCTCGCTTAAAGTAAATAGGGATAATGGTAGGTAGCGCACTTGTACGATTGCGATGATATGTACTCCCTTGGGCCTGGGTGTGCTGCGTCGGGCGTTGCCATCAGCCTGTGTGTAACGCATAGAACCACGCGGTATCAGCCAATAAAAGTATTAAGCGCAAACTCAAGCATCTGTTGCATTCTTCATCACCACTCGCTAACCGTTTCATCATCAGCGCAGCAAATTATTGATAAGATTACTTGCGAAATTCGTTACCTACTTGGAGTATAATTTAGGTCACATTTCTATGATTATACACCCCTAATCATCGCGTAGCAGCTAGCGGTTCCAACCGTATCGCTAGGCTATAAACACCCAGATTTGCGCGGTGTAATTCACCTGCTACGGAAAATACATCATCGGAACTCGTTTGTAAACTTCATTATCTACATTGTTGAGAGTTACTACTATGACGTTGAAATCCTGCGAAGCAGCGGGGGTAAATCGCCGATTAAGTCATGTTGCATGGTTTTGTATGCTCACGCTCGTCGGCTCTGCCGTAGCCGCTAACGCACAGACCGCAACAGCCTCTCCAGGGGTGAATACTGGCGATACAGCCTGGATGCTACTATCCGCAGCACTGGTAATGCTCATGACACCTGGGCTGGCGTTGTTTTACGGCGGAATGGTCCGTTCAAAGAACATACTAAATATGCTGATGCAAAGCTTCGTGGCCCTTGGGATCGTGACCATCGTTTGGGTGCTTTGGGGCTATTCACTCGCATTCGCGCCGGCAACTCCGTACATTGGCGGTCTGCAATGGATCGGACTGAACCACGTCGGAGGCACTCCATCACCACTGTATGCACCCACCATTCCTCATCAGCTCTACATGATTTACCAAATGATGTTCGCCATCATCACCCCGGCATTGATCAGTGGTGCCATTGCAGAGCGTATGAAGTTCTCTGCCTATTGTCTGTTCATGGTCCTTTGGTGCACGGTAGTGTATTGCCCGATTGCGCACTGGGTATGGGGCAGCGATGGCTGGCTTAACAAACTTGGAGCACTAGATTTTGCCGGTGGTACCGTCGTTCATATCAGCAGTGGAGTGTCGGCCCTGGTATTGGTCCTTATGCTTGGTAAGCGCTCGGCATCCGGGACACTGGCGGAGGAGGAACTGCGTCCTCACAATCTGCCAATGACGCTCACCGGCACTGCCTTATTGTGGTTCGGCTGGTTTGGCTTCAATGCAGGTAGTGCACTTTCCTCCAGTAGTCTGGCGGTTTCTGCTTTCTGCACTACGCACATTGCTGCGGCCGCAGCCGGCCTAACCTGGATTCTGATAGAGTGGGTAAAATTCAAAAAGCCTTCTGCCTTGGGCTTCGCCACCGGCGCAGTGGCAGGACTGGTTGCAATCACTCCGGCATCAGGATTCGTTTCCATTACATCGGCTATCATCATTGGCATCTGTGTTTCGTTCATCTCGTTCAACGCGATAAAGCTCAAGACCATATTCAAGTTTGATGACGCGCTTGATGTATTTGGAGTACACGGTGTTGGAGGCATGTTCGGAGCCATTGCCACCGGCTTGTTTGCCTCTACCGCTATCAATGTAGCAGGTGCTAATGGACTTCTAGAAGGTGGCGGTTCAGCCTTAGTACTAAAGCAACTTGCTGCAGTGGGAAGCACCGTTTCATTTGCGGCAATCGGTACATTTGTAATTGTTAAGTTGCTTCAGCTTACGATTGGAATTCGCGTCTCGGCGGATGAAGAGTCGGCCGGGCTCGACGTCTCGTTGCACAGTGAAGAAGCATATGCTATGGCGGAGTAGATAAAATTGCAGTTGGCGCTTGGAAGCGCCCACGCGTAGACAGATGGCCAATGGACCTCACCTCGCAGAACGCCGTAAATTGGACCATCTGACCTGCGGGAGAACGGCAAACTATGATCACTATACTTTGCACTGTGGGAACGTCGCTGTTGGGTCACCTGGCACAGCGAAAGATTGAAGAGGTTAGTGGCCTTGAAGTTACGTTGGAAAACGCAAGCCGCATCGGGGCGGGCCTTACCGCCCTCGACATAGATGATAGACGATGTGGTGCGGAGATAACCTCCACTTGGTCTCTTTTGCGCTCAAAGGACGATACGCACCGCGAAAAGTTGGTTTTGTTCACATCGGATACAGATGACGGGCGACTTGTGGGAGCAGTGTTAAAGAGCTATTTCATGAACCAGCGCTGCAAGATTAAGTTTGATTCCGTAGAGGCGCTTGCCGTCAAGGATCTAAACGACAGCGACCGTGAGAGATTCAAGACTCACGGTCTCCGAGCGCTAGTGCGCATGATGACCGAGAGTGTGAAAAAAGCTCGCAACCTTGGTAACGATATAATGATAAACGCCACTGGTGGCTACAAAGCCCAAATCGCCTACGCTACTCTACTTGGACAACTCTTGAAAGTTCCTGTTTACTATCAATTTGAGCGGTTCGCAGAAATAATTGAGATGCCCATAATGCCTGTGGCTTTTGATCTTTCGTTGTATTTACTAAACTCCGACTTGTTCAACGAGATGGAGGACGACTACATTTCAGCGAGTGACCCTAGATTAATCCAGGCGCCCGCAGCCCTGGAGCCGATGTTCCACAGGGAAAACGATAAGGTAATTCTCACCGCACTTGGGAGTCTCTACGTGGAGTCGATGCGCGAACAATATCGCAAAGACCCTATGTTGCCGCCTTCATCCGGCCTCTTACCAAGTGAAAAGAAGATCACTCG
This sequence comes from Chthonomonadaceae bacterium, assembly GCA_027450145.1. Lineage (GTDB taxonomy): Bacteria > Armatimonadota > Chthonomonadetes > Chthonomonadales > Chthonomonadaceae > JAJZFK01. The sequence goes on from DAIDKH010000036.1 coordinate 22,097, forward strand.
AAGCGATGGTCACCACCGTCCTGAAAACCTGGACAAGTTGCTGAAACATCTAACATCCATAGAGCAAATTATGTCCATTCACCTCGAACCTGGGCGTCCCACACACCAGGACTTGGAGTTTAAAGTTGCCCAGGAAGTATCGATTATAAAGGCTCACGTTCGTGATCGTGCAGGGATGAACCCACCGTGCACACTCGTATTGCATACCACGGCAGCGTCGACAAATCAGCAGGCAGCATTACGACTCTGGTTGGAAGATCAGATACATCAGTAGTGCCCTCGTCAGTGGAACAATCTGCAACTCCCTAAGGATAAATGGTGCAGCGAAATCAAGGTATGCTTTAGGTACCGTTAGCGCCTCATTGTGTGGACTTGGTTCAAACACGGCTACGGGTGATCAACCACAGGCAGGGACTCAGGAGGTCAGTCGTCATGGATTTGGAAGTACTAAGGCGTGAGCATCTATGTGAAACCGCGGAGTTAGCTGAACTCATAGCCCATAACACTCCCAACCTCAGAGTTGTAGATATCCGCGGCTACGTTAAATCGACTCCCCTGCCGGATGGCAGCCAAAAGGCGGAGTACGTACCAGCACCGGCGCAGTATTCAGAGGGGCACATTCCTGGTGCAATCTACATCGACTGGACTCGTGACATTGTCGACGTTTCCGATCCCGTACCAGTTCAGCTCGCGCCAGTATCTCAGCTTGTCGCACTGTTTCAGCACGCGGGTATTGGCGATGATACGATGGTAGTTGCCTATGACGATCACCCCACAAGCCAGTTTGCAACTCGCCTGTGGTGGGTACTCAGAACTCTTGGCTTTCATAACGTACGCGTGCTAAATGGTGGGTTTCGAAAATGGTTGGGTGAACACCGCAGCGTTTCACAGGAAGTACCCACGTATCCTGTGGCGCACCTAACAGCGCACCCCCGTCCCACACTTCGAGTCACAGCAGACGAGGTAGTCAGCCTGCTTGGCTGTGAAGGCGTTACGCTACTGGACGCCCGTGGCGCCGACCAGTATTTCAACGAAGTACACAGGGGCTCGCGTGGCGGCCACATTCCCGGCGCACGGCTACTGCCCCGAGAATTGCTGATTACAGAAACCGGTGAATTTCTGCCGTCCGAGGAGCTGCGAGCCAAGGTTGAACATGCTGGTGCCAACCCTGCAGATCGTTGTATAGCCTACTGCAACGGAGGCGTGGCGGCGACTGCCGTGCTTTTTGCCCTCTCCATGTTGGGCTATCCCAACTTGGCCAACTATGATGGATCGTGGAATGAGTGGAGTGAGCGGCTAGATCTGCCCGTAAACGATCCATCCATTCGGTAGACCAGTCTTCGGGCAGATAGACCGCAGGTTAAGTTATGGCTTCAACTCTACCTGCACCGGCTTGCCACTGTAGTCAACTACCTCGCCAGCTGTGGACTGATAGATACCGGTTCCGCGCCCCTGCCGAACAAGAACAAGCCTCAACTGCCTGTGCGTCGTCATGCCTGGGTAGTGACCCTGCCGCTCACCGATGGTCAGTCGATGCATGTGATCATCCCACTCAAATTCTATGGTAGTGTACTCGCCATGTTCGTAATCATAGGTGTCACCGGCATCCTCATAGAGGCGGAAACGCCCGTTGTCTCCTTCATAAACTCGGATCTCTAGAGGTGTGTCCTCTGCCTCGGTATTAGGCACCGTTGGGCCAATTGGGATGATAGCGCCACTTCGAACAAACAGCGGCATACTGTCTAACGTAGCATTGGCCGTGACCGACTTTCCACCCTGCATCCGCGCGCCCGTCCAAAAATCGTACCACGTAGGTCCGGCTGGGAGTAGAACATTACGCGACACTGCTCCCTGTTCGACTACTGGCGCGACGAGTAACGACGGACCAAACATAAATTCGTCTGCGACATTGTGAACAGATTGATCTGCGCGAAAGTCCATCACTAGCGCGCGCATCATCGAATACCCTTCGGATGTTACTCGCCATGCAACAGAGTATATGTACGGTAGCAGGTGATACCGTAGTTGATTAAACTTCTGCAAAACTGCCCGGTACTGCGGTGCAAACTTCCACATTTCCTTTCCGTAGTTCACGCCATGAACCCTGAACATTGGGCAAAACGACCCAAATTGAAACCAGCGCACGAAGAGCTCGGCATAGGCGGGATCCTTCGGATTGCCACTTATGTATCCCCCGATATCTGTATTCCAATACGGTATACCACTCATACTAAAGTTGAGACCAGCTGGTATTTGCCGTGCAAGGGTTGGCCAATCGCCATCTATATCGCCAGACCAAGTAACAGCTGCGTTTCGCTGTTGGCCCGCCCATGCCGAGCGGGTTAGGATCATTACGCGCTTCCTATTTGTGGTACTACGCTGCCCCTCGTATACTGAGGTTGTATGCATTAGCGGGTAAGCGTTATACACTAAGGCGCCCGGACCGGCGTGCGTCATTACGGTGGCGAATTCACCCCAGGAACCACATAGCTCAGGCTCTGACGCATCCAGCCACCAACCGTCTACGCCAAAGTCAAACAGCTGGTCTTTCATCAACTTCCAGTAAAGCCGGCGCGCTGCTGGGTTGAATGCGTCATAGTACCTATCGGAGCAGTTGGATTTCATCAAAAACCCTTTGCTTGCCAGCAGAGCATAATTACTCGATCCTGGCGCAAACTTGGCCCACACGCTTATCATGAAATGGATGTTTTCACGGTGAAGTTCTTCAATCATCCCTCGAGGGTCAGGGTATCGCGTAGGGTCAAATTTGTTGGACCCCCAGGGCGCGGGCACCCAGTACATCCAGTCCTGGATAATCCCGTCAATGGGAATCTCCATGCTGCGGTACTCAGCAGCCACCCCTAGAATCTCCTCTTGAGTTTCGTAGTGGTTCTTGCACTGCCAGAAACCCCAGCTCCAACGGCCAAACATGGGTGCATTGCCAGTAAGCCCCCGATATTCCTTTATCACATCGTCGAGATCAGCACCGGCCATAAAATAGTAATCGATTGCATCGCCTGCTTGCGATTGAATCTGGAGATCTCTTAAGGCATTTGGGGTCGACCAGTTAAACTGCATTACGGCGTCGCGCGTCGCTTGAAAATACTCAATTCGAATTCGATACTTCTGCCCACCGATTAACTGAACGGTCGCCGAGGCAGGAGTGGCCGGTTGAACGCGCCAGTTATCCACCAACAGCTTGTCATCTAAGTAGAGACGAGAGCCGTCATCAGATATAACCTGCAGCAGATACGATCCGCTGGTAGGAGCGGTTAATTCACCGGACCACCGCACAGAAAAGTCGTTCGCTCCCAGCCCATTCATTGGCGCTTTGTATTGCCAGTTGAAATCTACAACAGGGTCTACTCTGGTGCCCACCAACGTCTCAAAATTCTGCCCATGGTAATACTCTCCCTTTAATCCACCGGCGACGCCGTTTGAGGATAGTGCAGTTGTAGGCACGAGTTCTACACCGGAAGTACCAAATTCAAAATCGGTAATTGCTGGATTATCCCAAAATAGGCCGTAACCCGCGCTACTCAACATGACAGGTACACCAACGTGCATATTCTGCTGCTCGAGATGCACTGATTTACCCAGGTAATTCATGACTCCCTGCTGATGTTGCCCAAGCCCATAAAATGCCTGGTCATCGCCAAGGTGGAACCGTTGAGTAGTGACGAATGTGGATGTCCCGCTAACATCTACCGGCTTGAAGGTGCGAGGGTTAACCGACAGTTCCTGTAGCACAGTTGCGCCGTCTGCAAGTTGAAACGACAGGGTTTCGGACTTGTGATCAAAGAGAACCCGCGCGTGCTCAGTCTCCAGTGTAGTCGTGTTTCCCCTGCGGTACTTTCGAACTCGCACGCTTTTGGGTGAAGTGACGACTGCGAGACTATCGTGCCGTACAGGAGTCTTGCCTGCGCCAGCAGTGATTCTAACGGTTCTATCCGTATAAAACTCAATCGCTACGGTCCCACTTGCGACCGGTAGGATTATGCGTTGTGCAGAGTTGACTAACGCTCGCTCGGCTTCGATTATTGGCTCCGCCCGGCTCACCTCGGGTAGTAGGCTATCAACAACCGCGAGCGTTAGTGGAGTAGCAGATGCCGCAATAAACTGCCGCCGGTCGGGTAGATGTTTTTGGTCTTCTGTCACTTTAGTTTTATTCCAATCTAGTAGACGCACGACGGACAGGAGCATAGTCCTGTCCGTCGTATCGGCCGATATTAAGCGATAACCGCAGGTGCGGCAGTGCTGCTAATCCAGCGAGCCTGCCCCATGTCAGCTGGTTGCGGCATAATATTTACCGTGTCTCTAATTAGCACGTTTGCCGAAGAGTCACCCAGGTGCACGGTAGCAGTGCCTGGCTGCAAAGTAAACTTGCGGTCATCCTCATGCCAGTACCACAAGCTGTAATGGGTGTATGGCACCGATAGAGTAACCCTTCTAGTCTCACCTGGCTTCAGTTCAACACGGGCGAAGGCCGCGAGCTGCTTTATTGGTCGTTTAACTCCCGTTGTTTCTGGTGCCTGCACGTACAGCTGTACAACTTCCGTACCTGCCATGCTGCCGGTGTTGGTTACGGTAAAGGTTGCCTCCAGAGGGTGCTTGGCAGAAACATTAGTGTGCTTTATCGACCAATCGCTCACCTTAAACTGCGTGTAACTAAGACCGTAACCGAACGGGTAAAGTACATCGGCTGTACTGTACATGTAGGTACGGCCTTTTCGAAGGTCGTAATCATGAAAATCAGGAAGCTGGTCGATCGAGCGGTACCACGTGCAGGGGAGTTTTCCACCGGGATTATACTTACCAAATAGAACATCCGCGATGGCGGTTCCCTGTGCCTGCCCAGCAAACACCGCTAACACAATAGCGGGTAGATTATCCTGTTCCCAGTTTACAGCCACTGTATTATTGGTACTAAGCACAAGCACCGTTTTGGGATTGGCCTTGTACACCGCCTGAATAAGTTCGTGCTGCACGCCTGTTAACTTAATGTCCGGTCGATCATGGCCCTCACCGTCCACTTCCTGATTCACGCCACATACCAGGATTGCAACATCAGATTTTGCAGCTGCATCCACTGCTGCCGTAAACATTGCGTCGTCTCGTTCGCCAGTCACGGTGCAGCCCGCTTCAAAGCGAAGAATAGGCTTCCCGGGTTCAGGAGTTGGCTTTATGTAAGGCCGGAGTTGGAACCACTCCAGGTTTACAATCGGCCCTTGGCCACCACTAAACGTGAAGAAAATGGAGTGGTCGCCCGTAAGGCCTGTAATGGGTGCAGTGTAGGTTTCCCACTTCTGCCAATCACCGGTATCCGGAACCTTAAACTCCGCAAACGGCGCTGACTTTAGACTATCTGCATGAGCATACACCGTTGCGCCGCCCCCTGCACTAGATGCTCGGATGGCAATAGACGTACGGCCTGTAAAATCCTGCGGTCCAAATTCCACCCATGAATCGCTATAGATGTAATCTATATTGGTACCGCCCTCGCTCGAGCCCTGGGTCTGTACGTTGTGGTTGTTGACCATCTCATTGCCCCACACCTGTTTTCGCGGAACGGTAATACCGAGTGCGTCGGCAATACCATCAAGCGGGGAAATGTTTACTGAGGGACCACCACTATAACCGCCAAGGTGGAAGCCCATTGTGGGACCAATTACGGCGACCGATTTAAGCTCCTGTGGATTCAGTGGCAAAAAGTTATTTTGATTTTTTAACAGAACGATGGTCTCTCGTGCTGCCTGCACTGCAAGGTCCTGGTGGGCCTTCGAATTGCAGACATCAAAAGTAATATGTGAATATGGAACATGATCCTTCGGATCAAACTCGCCTAGCAGGAATCGGCCTGTGTACCACCTAGCCACTGCATGACCAATTTCCTCTTCGCTTACGAGCTCTAGTGCAACCGCACGGGCGAGATGCGCTGGCATTGCGTCCCCGCAGTTGATATCACACCCCGCCTGGATTCCTAATGCTGCGGCCTGTTCCAGCGTTGGCACATAGTGATGGTTTTCTGCTATGCACTCGATGGCCCCGCAGTCGGAAACGACGTAACCACGAAATCCCCATCGCTTTCGAAGCAGATCTGTCAGCAGGAAATGATTCGCACAACAGGGTATGCCGTTTACCGCACTGTAGGCGCCCATTACGTTAAAAACGCCGCCTTCAACCACGCACGCCTGGTAGCACCGGGTGTAATATTCCCAGTAACTGCGTGCGTCGACTGGTGCACTTACCTCAAGTCGATCATTGTCCGTGTTGTTACAGATAAAATGTTTCGCGCAACACGAAGTTTTGAGGTAGTTGGGATCATTGCCTTGCATTCCCTTTACCGTATGCACGGCAATCGTGGAGGCCAGACACGGATCCTCACCCAATCCTTCCTCACATCTTCCCCATCGAGGGTCTCGAAACAGGTTAAGCATGGTAGGTGAAAAGAATAGCATGCCTGTTCCATCATGGCTGTTCCATCCGCGGGCCTCATCGGAGACGGCTGTATAAATCTTATCGATCAGTGACGTATTCCAGGAGGCAGCAAGGGCCAACGGCAACGGAAACGAGGTAACAGGCGCTCCACGAACAAGGCCGTGTAGAGCTTCGTTCCCCACACCGTACGCCGGAATACCAAGTCGTGGTATGGCAGGGGACGAGGTACCCGTTTGACTGACCTTCTCGGCCAGTGTCATTTTGGATACCAGCTCAACGGCACGTGCGCGCGCTCGCCTGTACGCCTCTTCCGATATCCCCACAGGGCGATATGGGGCGCCAGCAAGCAGGCCCGTCTCTCTGGAATTCGCGGCCTCCGCCTCTGAATTCATGCTAATAATGGCTGCGGCAGAAACTGCAGCTGATAGAAAATCGCGCCGACTTATGCCGACATCTGGAGAATTATGGTTTTCGGACACAATCGTCTGCCTCCTGAGAATGGTTTGACCGAAGAATCACGTGATATTCGTTCGCCATATTCTCTAACGAAGTGCAAGATACCTCCTTATCACATACCATGCTTAGCAAAATTACCAGCAACACAGCAGCATAGCAGGTTCACCGTAAATAAATTAGAATAACTGACACAAGGCGGCGTCGGTTCGCTGAAGGAATAGAAGTAGTGCAATAAATCGCGCAAGCATACAGCAATCTACGATATTGCGCAGTGCACGCTGTTGATGCCGCACAACCAGAACTCACCGTTCTTGAATAATCCGGTTAGCGAGCACTGTCCAGTGGGTATTTAAGGTGATACTTGTGAATGACCAAGCACGCACGAGCCGAATGAAGCGGCACCAATGTTGCGCTTCCTTGCCGACGTACCTGGTTGGTGCAGCTCGCGGGCCATTAGAGGGCACCGCCGATAGGGCCAGCAATGTACTACAATGCGCGAATCTGGCCGCCAGTTGAGCTAATTCTGCCAGCAAGTTCAAGAGATGAGATGGCCCGCTGAATGCGATCGGCCAGTGCTGAGCTGGTACTCTGATAGCCCAGTGCACGTGCTGTGTCCTGCACAAGCTCGTCGTTTCGCTCGCCAATTGCAACTCGCAAAACCGCCAGCACAATTTCTGCCAGCTCTTCGTCACAAATCTCTGTAACGGGCCTTGGCGACTCGTCCCGTCTTGGCAAGCGAGCAGGATATTTATCTATGCCGCACGGGTAAAGGAAACCCAAACGACGCTCAATTTTGTTCGTGGTGATGAGGGTGCTTATTGCTCTACTGAGCGCAGCCTCCACCCGAGGACCAACACGTTCGATACCAACGCAACGCGCAGCCAACGACATAATTGACCTCTCCAACATGGGACCGTTCAACTCCAAAAGTTGTTGTACCAGGTCTGCAACCTGCTCGCGCTCGATACCACTTGTACCGTACAGGCCCTCCCTGTGCCAAGTTACTTCGATACCGTGGAGTACGAAGTGGGTGGTACCTGGCAATTGGTCATCAGCGCGCAACGTGGCTTGAAATTGCGGGCTATCGTCCGTCGACGCAGTCTCCTGGCTGTTTTGCGGTCCGTCGGCAACGTCGTTGATGCCGGTACTGCCAGTGACAACACTCTGCACCAGTGGCCGCCTACGCGCCGGGGGCCGTTGTGCCTCTTTGGGTGGGTTAAGGCTGAGTTGTACGGCGGCATCGATTTTTCGTAGCTCTCGTAACGGATTATTCACCCAGTCGCAAGACCACACTCGGTGCAGCTTCCAACCAAGGTTTGTTAGGACTTCCTCACGCAGTCGATCGCGTGAGCGCACCGTTTCAGCGTCGCGGTAAGTAGGGCCGTCGCATTCAACACCCAGTATGTACTCCCCCGACCTCTCAGGGTGAACAATGCCGATATTCACTGTGTACCCGTAGGCTCCAACATTTGCTCGCACCTCATAGCCAAGTTCCAAAATGGCCTCGGCCACAGCGGTCTCGAACTGCGAGGGTTCGGGAGTTTTCACCTCTAGACTCTGCCCGCCAGATTGGGCGTATTCCAGGTAGCGGCGCAACGTTGCGAGGCCCTTGGAACCTTCATAGCTGCCGTTAGAGTCAGCGGTTTTGAGCGTAATCTGCTCGGGCAAAATGGAACTTACCATTATCATTCTGGAGCGCGCCCTCGTGATTGCGACGTTAAGCCTCCGCTCGCCACCCTCGCGATTGACAGGGCCGAAATTCATGGACAATTTGCCATTCTCATCAGGACCGAAGCCCAGGCCAAGAAATATCACATCCCGCTCGTCTCCCTGAACGTTCTCGATGTTTTTCACAAAAAAACCATCTACGCCAGATTCATCAAGCCTCTTTTGAAGCCTTGGGCTCTGGGCGATTTTCAGGTCGATTAGTTGCTTAATGTAATTTCTTTGCGGTTCATTGAAGGTGATTACTCCTATAGACGCGTCCGGATAAGCCGTAGCGGCAGTTAATACCTCGTCCACTATCGCCTGGGCCTCCACGGGGTTAATGCGCTTTCTGTCACCGCGGTAAAACACCCCATTTGGTACGTATCGCCATGTAACCGCAGATTGTGACGTGGGCGCGGGGAATGCAACGATTTTTTCGTAAAAGTGCTGTCGAGAGAACGCGATTAGTGACTCGTGCTTACTCCTGTAATGCCACAGAAGCTCATGTTCGGCAAAATGTGCAGCTTCGCGATAAGCGCCGTCCGGATCCATGTGCCGGTCGACAAAACCAGAAATTCCGGCTGCTGCCTGTAAGATGCTCTCGTATGAATCGGATGCCGCCGCGTCCTCTATGTCCTCGTCTTCACTTGTCAAGCTCAGAAAGAAATCCGTTGGAGGCAGTTGCTTCGTATCGCCTGCAATGATCACTTGCTTCGCACGGAACAGGGAACAGAGTGAATCCTCAACAAAGATTTGAGACGCTTCGTCAAAGATTACAAGGTCAAATTGAATTACTTTAGCGTCCAGGTACTGGCTTACAGAGAGTGGGCTCATCAGAATGCAAGGTTTGTATTGGAAGAGCGCATTGGGAATCTCAGACAGAATTTTACGGATGGGGCCAAGACGTTTCGCGTTGACGATCTTCCGTACCCTTGCCGCTTCACCGATCTTGGAATTGCTGGTTGTGCCACGGTGCAGTATAGACTGCCTTATTCGCGCCGGCGCAGTCTCAATCTGCTGCTTATCCAGGTCGCGAAATGTTTCGATTAACTCAATGTGACTTTCGCCCCTAAAGTGCTGTAGAATAGGTTCGCGATCTAATACAGCATCGTACCAAAGCTGATGAAACCGCTTTTCAAAAATAAGTTCTACCTGCTGTGCATCAGGTTTGCGTTGAACGATCGTTTCATAAAAGGAGGTTAGCCCCAGAATTTTGCATTCAGAACTTAGGTTCTGAAAGTCAATCCAACTCTCGAGGTCTTCCAGATGGCTCAAGCGTTCCTCTATCCATAGCCGCATTTTCGGCAGAATCGCACGATCCAAAGCAAAATTCACGCCGGTAATGCTGGCCGCAGGAAAGTAGTCATCAAGTTGCGGTGCGGTTAAAACAAACTTGTCCGCCAGTTCGCGCGTTCGCAGTGCTGCCTCGTTTACACGCTGCCGCGTATCTGATGTTGCCTCTAAGGCGACATCGATGATTCCGGCTGCTGGTGTGTTGGTGCCGCAGGCACTGCAAAGACGTTGGGTCCAGTCTAATTCCGAGAGAACGGTCTCCCAGTCCGTTTCCAGCCCATCGTATAATCCGCTGTATTTCTCAAGCAGAAGATCCTTCTCGGCAACAATCGCCCGCTCGGTCTCCACAACTCTTGCAGCAACCTGCAGCATTTCAACCAAACCTTCGGCCACCACCGAGTCATGCGTCTTTATGCACTCACCGCACTCCATATATGCGTTTGTGTAATGAACTGCAGCCTCGACGACTTCTGTTAGGTACTCGTTTACGACAGGAAGGGGCACCTGTTTTACAGGTAAATCGGAGGGAGGAATCGCATCGAGAACGATTTGAAGCTCCACGGCATTTAGACACGCAGATTGATTATCCAGCTGAGTGCAAAACTGTGCAAATATGTCCTTAAATTCCCGCAACGGAATTCCACCACTACTCATCATTGCAACTATCTCGGCAGTAACGGTACCGTTCGGCACTACCTGCAGTAATTCAGCTTGTGTGTTGAGGCAGCTGCATATCGCGGTCCAGTCGGTTTCAACGCCATTGTAGTAGCCACCGAATGCATTCGTTAAGTCACGGCGGTGCTCATTTAGCCATTGCTGGCCGTTTTGCCGGTTCAACAACACTCTCAAATCTTGCTCAAGTTGATGTAATGACCGACGAACGCCCGGTCTCAAGGACCTCATAATGGCCCGTTTATCTGCGTAGTACTGCGGTATGAACCACTTTCTTATGCCTGTGTAATCGCGTTCAAATCGGCTGTTCACAGCAGCGGCATCTACTTCGAACAACGTATCCTCGTACCATTCACGCAGCGATGTAGTATGTGTTGTTACCCGCTCACATTCCGCCTGCGCAGCTCGTGCTAAGCGCTTACAGTAATCAACATTGGCAATCGTGAACCAGTCGACTAGAGGATGCTGAGCTTTGCAGACTATTTCACATAGGTCACGAAGGAAGCTTTCATCGCTAATAGTAGGTGGACTTGAGAGGCCAAGGCGTTCATTTATCAGCTGTAGTGTACGAGCGCAAGTCGCAGATTGTATCTTGAGGTCTTCAGTTGCATTTCTGAGGTTAGATAACCTAACAGGAACTGCATCCTGCCATGCGCGACCAAACAACGGCTTGAGCTTAGATTCATAGCGGTTGGTAAGAATATCCAGGAGCTCACGGTGATTTAGTTCCAACACCTCCGCGTTCCAACGTTCCAATAGTTGGTTTTTCGCGTTGTGGTATGCCAGCTGTTGCGCCCGATGGTTGGCGGCATCGGCTCGAAGCTCTGACAAGTTACCATCGGTTAACCAGTTACGTGGAGGCTGAGGACTGACTGCCAGTAACTCGGCAATTCCAACCAACGAAGTACAGTCGCTTAGGCAACCTGCCTCGCCAAGGGCGCAAGCTTCCGTAATGACGCGAGCGGCATGAGTTAATTCTAAAAGTGTTGCCAGTAAGCCTTCCAGAAGCGACGAAATCTGAGATTTGAGGTCCAATGAGAACCGATTTGCTTTCACTCCCTTCCACGGGTAACTGTGATCACCACAATAGATTGAATGGTGTTTTGCCAGCCGACGAGCCAGAGCCGTCATCTCTGCATACCGCTCTGTGTCTACCAGTTCGACCTCGTTTAAGGCAAATGGGTAATCCGGGGTATCATGGAGGCGGGCAACAATGCCGTTCACCTCGAAGATGCTCTTACCCAATGGCTGCCGAACCTGGTGGATCGCACGCACTACGTTGGAAAGGCGCATCCTCAGGTTGTCTAGTGATTGCTGATCATATTCATCCAGATTGGCCCCCGCCCTTTGGGCTTCGTACGCCGCCTTTACCTGTGCAACTACCTTTTTCTTGTCGGCCTTGTAACTATGAAGTTCCAGACAGAAGTCGCTCAGCCCCTTATCTGTAAGCCTCTTAAACACCGCGTCTAGTGCGGCCATCTTTTGTGAAACAAATAATACGCGCTTTCCGGCGGCCATGCATTCCGAAATAATGTTGGCAATTGTCTGTGTTTTGCCGGTACCAGGCGGCCCCTGTAAGACAAAGCTTTGACCGGTTCGGGCGGCGAGGATAGCACGTTGCTGGGTTGGATCCGCATCCAGCACACTATTGCTGCGGTACCCCTTCAATCGTTCATCTAGTTCGTCTAATCGGGATAGTGGCACCAGTGGAAGTTGCGTAATTGCAGAGAGATTACCGGACAGTGCAGCGATGATTGGATGTTGACATGCTTCCTCGAAATTATCCTGAAGGTCGCGGTACATCGCCATTTTTAGGAATGAAAACCTGCCGAGGTACGGCTCGTTCAGAACCTCATAATTGCGCACGCTCTTTAAGGCAGTTCTCAGGACATCAAAATATTGCAGGAGAGGAAATTTGGTCTCATCGGGCAAGGCGGGCAGATCTATTTTGAGATCCGACTGAGATAGTCGATGAACGAGCGTAGGGTTTAGCTCTAAACTGTCGTCAAGTCGTGTTAAAACTATGGATTCCTGCCCTATGCCGCGCGTTAACTGCACTGGCATGAGAACGAGCGGTGACCGCACAGGGCCTGAGTCATTACGCCTTGCCGCGTCATACCAAACAAGTACACCAAATGCCAAATAGAGTGTTACGATCCCCTGTTCTTTAAAGGTTGCAGCGGAAGTGATACGGAGGCGGTCTATTCGCTTAAACTGATCAATTGATAGTTCAATTTCTATGCTGGTCCCTACCGTGTGAACGCGTACGTCCTCCTCAACGGCAAGTCCACTCATCGTAAATTTAACCGTTCGACGTGGGGTACTGAGATGATCGAACAGGTCCGCGCACGCTATGTCCTGGAACGAAAAGACGCCACGGTTGGAAGGTGGAAGGGAGTACAGTGAGTTGCGCCGATTTAGCTCGATGAGCCTGGAGTGCCACTTCTTTACGTTCTGCCGTACGGTATCCGTGTAGCTCATGCAAAGGTACCTGCCAATCATTCACGTTATTCTGTTAAAACATAGATTATATCGCATAGCTGCATGCATTGCATACAGAGAACGTTGCACCAAGCTTTGAGAGATACAAGCACGACGAGGTTGGATGATTTCAAATTTCCACCTGGCGCAATACAGAATTTAAGGAAGTTACCAACAAACCGTGGAGGAATTTGGGAGTTGCTGGAGCATTATAGACTAACGAGGCAACCAGGTGCACCACTATTTCGCCATTATTCACCACTACTAACCAATGCATGCCGAGAAATCGTGGGCCGACGTTGCTGTTCAACAACAAGGAGGACGACGTGTATATTCAACGTAAATTAACTTCTGCAGCGCAGCACACGCTCATACTACTCGGATTGTTGGCAATTACTGCGTGCGCACATGCTGTTCCGTCCCACAGTTCGGGCCCACTTGGTCTCAGCGTTATACAATTTGGTGCCTTAGGTAACGGCAAACACGATGATACCGCAGCATTTCAAAACGCATTGAACGCCGTCTCACGTTCCGGTGGCGGTCGTGTATACGTACCCGCAGGAAATTTTAGGATCAATGGTAATTTGACGGTACCCCAAGATGTCACTCTTGAGGGGACTTGGGTTGCGCCGCCAACCTACACCGATCCCACGAAGGCTGCAGAAGTGCACGGTACTACGTTGTGGGCATACGAGGGTAAAGGCGACGCCAACGGGAGCCCGTTTATCACTCTCTTGCGAAACGCCGCTATTCGTGGAATTGCTATCTTTTATCCTGAGCAAACCATGCCCGTTCCAGTCGCCTATCCGTGGTGCATTAGAGGAAACGGCGACAATTGCAGTTTGGTGAACGTGCTCTTAGTTAATCCGTATCAGGGTGTAGATTTTGGCACACTGCCATGTGGCAGGCATTTCATCAGTGGTCTCTACGGTGAACCACTGTATAAAGGTCTCTTTATAGACCAGTGTTTCGACATTGGCCGTGTAGACAATGTGCATTTCTGGCCATTTTGGGATGTAAACCAGGCCATGATGAAATGGACGTCGCAACATGGAACCGCCTTCATCATCGGTCGCACAGATTGGGAATACATGCGAAACTGCTTCACTATCTGCTACCACGTCGGTTACCACTTCATTAATGGAAAGGCAGGTCCTGGCAATGTCGTGCTAACCCAATGCGGAGCGGACGAGGGCGCTGATGGTACGAGCACAACGCCTGTGGTAGTAGATAACAGCGAATCACACGCTGGCATTTCGTTTGTTAATGGGCAGTTTATGGGCACAGCCGAAGTTAACGTAAAGGCTAGCAACACGGGGCCAATAAAGTTTACATCCTGCGGGTTTTGGGGTATGCCCAACTGCAACACAATGGCAAACCTGGCGGGAACGGGCAATGTCACCTTTACCGGGTGTCACTTTATTGGCTGGGCGAAAACCGATAACACAGCGCCCGCAATAGATGCAAACTGCGACGGCCTTACAGTCACCTCATGCGACTTCATGGATGCTGGCCACTCCCAGATTGCGGTTGGTCCACTATGCAAATCCGCCATTATCGCAGAAAATCGATTGCGCGGTGGACAGCACATCACTCTACCTACAGGTTTTATTGCCGAAATTGGGTTAAACTCAACGAAGTAAGATCCTAATGCGATACAGTCCCGCCTCACTATTAGATGCGAGGCGGGACTGTATGGAGGCGTTACCGAATTACTAATGGAGACCGAACTATAGGGCTGGTAACTCCGCAAGCAGCGCTTGTAGATCCAAATGACGCGAGTACATTTGTAGCTCGCCAGCCTGGTCAATGGGCCACTCCTCAGTTGGTCGGTCTCTGTAGAGTTCGACGCCGTTCTCATCTGGGTCCCTCAAATACAGTGCCTCGCTCACGCCGTGGTCCGAAGCCCCGTCCAGCTGCCAGTTTGCCGCTATTAGCCTTCTGAGAGCGTCGGCAAGCGACTTTCTATCCGGATATAGAATGGCGAGGTGGTACAAACCTGTAGTACCACCAGGAGGAGGCGAGCCGCCCTCACTCTCCCACGTATTGAGGCCAATATGGTGATGGTAGCCGCCGGCCGCAATAAACGCTGCGCTACGCCCCATACGCTGCATGAGAGTAAATCCCAAAATACCGCAATAGAACGCAAGTGAACGTTCGATATTGGCAACTTTCAAATGAACGTGACCAATTCTCACGCGCCCGTCAACTGGTGCTGTGTGCGCAACTTCCTCTGGCATACGCCATTCTCCTTACCCTTAATCCACGCGGCTGAGAGCCGCAGCCAATGACTGCGGCCCTGCTAAAAACTCGATGACTTTCAGGCCATTACGTCATCAATTTCTTTGATGGATTCCTCGCTAAGTTTATGCCCGGCAGCGCCAGCATTGTCATGAACCTGCGAAGGCTTGCTCGCGCCAATAATAACGCTTGAGACATTTTCCTGCCGCAGGCACCACGCAAGCGCGAGTTGTGCCAGGCTAAGCCCCTCACGCTCGGCAATTGGGTGCAGCTTCTGAACTTTTTCCAGTACTTTCTGATCCAGATTGCCCCCGTTTAGGAACATATTCTGTTTGGGATCGGCGGCGCGACTGTCGGCCGGGAGTGGTTGACCTGGTTTGTATTTGCCGGTAAGGATTCCCTGCGCAAGAGGCGAATAGACGATCTGCCCTATACCGTAGTGCGAGCTGATTGGCACAACAGCGCGTTCGATATATCTATTTAATATGCTGTATGAAGGCTGATTGGATACCAGTCGATCAAGATTAAGCTTCTCTTGTAATCTAACTGCCTCAGCTATTTGCGGTGCGCTCCACTCACTTACTCCCACATAGAGAACTTTGCCCTGAGTAACAAGATCATCTAAAGCGCGCAGCGTCTCTTCAAGAGGTGTTTCACTGTCGTAACGGTGACACTGATACAGGTCAATATAATCCACGCCCAGCCGCTTCAAGCTGGCCTCGCACTGCTCGATAATGTGCTTGCGCGATAGTCCTCGATTGTTCGGCATAGGCCCATCGGTCATCTGAAAAAAGACCTTGGTAGCGAGTACATAGCTATCTCGCGGATATTTCTTCAAGGCGCGGCCCACCACCTCTTCACTTTTGCCACGCGCATACACATTTGCTGTATCAAAAAAGTTGATGCCCAATTCGTACGCACGGTCTATACATGACTCGGCTGCGCTGTCCTCGGTGGCATTGCCATAGGTAAGCCAGCTGCCTAGGCATATCTCACTAACTCTAACTCCGCTTGAACCTAGCCTGCGGTACTTCATCTCATGCATTTTCTCATCTCCTGATTTCATCTACTTTTTGGTCACATTTACCCTGCGATACGATTATGTACCCTCGTACAATTGCAGCGAGTTTGAGCCAATTGTAGTAAACTTGATGCATATCACACTAAGAGTTTACCTGTATGCCTCGTATTAAATGCCCAAAATGCGTCCAATTGCTCGCTCTTTGCCTCACGCTGTCATCCATGATCAGGCAACCAGCATTCGCAAAACATCACATCATCAAGTTAGGTTTACCGTTCCTCACAAGGCTCATAATCGGTACGGTTGATCCAGGTGTCACCAACCCACGAGATGGGCAAGTTTACCACGGCTTCTGTCAGGTTTGGCCCGACGTTGCACCCGCAGGAGGCAGTGTAGAATATGCACAGAGGTTTGATGTGCATGTGCAGTCGGCAGCACAGCTACCGCTCGCAGAGCGAACCGGCAGACTACTGGCGCTTATTTACGGCGAGGAACGGACCCGGCTAGGCTGGGATCATCCGTTCGAAAAAACCGTACACGTGTGGCTTACACCTGGTGCAGACCCAGATGGCCCCGCAGATGTTGGCGGCCAACAGTTCCGCAACCAGATCTACATCTATGATGTGTATGCTAGTCGCTCCCCCGAAGAGTGGCTGAGGGAGATCACGCACGAATATGGACACTATGCGCTTCCCGGAGTAACTGGCTTCACGAGCCCGGAAGCGTGGGCAAATGGCTTTTTGGGGCAGCGGCTCTTCGTTTATTGGCTGATTGAGGACGAGATAAACGGAAGGATATCACCTCAGGACATTCCCTTTGTAACACCGGCGCAATTACTAGACTACCAGGCGCGGGAGATCGATCCGCCAATAAGCACAATCGAAGACTGCCACGGTTCGCCAGCCTCATTGCTGCATCTGCAAAACTACAAGGGCATGAAGGCGTACATTGGGCTGGTTCTTTACTGCGACAAGCTGCTTGGCGATGGTATGCTCCTTAACACTTTTGCTGATACATTGCCCGCCGCCGGCACGCAGGCAACTGCACCAATCTACCTACAAGCCTTTCAGCGAGCACTCACTTCTGCCAATCGCTTTACGTTGCAAGGCATAACTGCGTCCGGTACACCTACCGCCGTTTTTCTGCCTCATGGCCTTTGGAATGTGGAAACTTCCAAATCAGTTTCCATGCCTAAGTTTGCGCCTATGGGCCGAGGTATGCACCAATACGGCAAGAAGTTGCGAGTGATCCGCTCAGGTTGGTACAGTGTACGGGTAACATCACCGATCCCGGCAAGCGCTTCACTCAAATTCACCAGGATGGCAAGAGGCGGTGTAAAATGAATAGATTCGAACGGGAGGTGTCGCAGCGCTTTGAGGAGGTCGCTAGGGTTGTATCCCATAGGCGCATAATAAACAACGAGTTCATGTTAGTCGTTCATGCGCCAAACGTAGCACAATATGCAATTCCGGGTCAGTTCCTGGAGGTGCTTACAGGAGATAGTTACACACCCCTCCTTAGAAGACCATTTAGCATATTTAGCGCCGATCAAGAAACCGGAACGATCTCTATTGTCTACCTGGCACGCGGGTCGTTTACCAGCGGATTAGCTCGGCTCAATATTGGCGACAATCTCTCTATAATAGGTCCCTTAGGACGAGGGTATCGGTGGCATAGCACATATCCTCTTCACCATATACTTGTAGCGGGCGGCATTGGTGCGCCGCCACTCCACTTTCTCGCGCAGACCATTTGCCGGGCGGATGCCGAACAGCCAATGGTGGTAATAAATGGAGCCCGGACTGAAGAGCTCCTCGTGGGTATCCAGGAGTTTTCAGACCTCAGCCTCGAGGTGAAACTGGTCACAGATGATGGCTCGGCAGGCCGCAAAGGTTTGGTTATTGATGAGCTTCGCGAGTTGCTGAACGAGACCCGGACCAACACACCACGAGTATACGCCTGTGGCCCCATGCCCATGTTAAGAGCTGTGGCGGAACTAACGGTTTCCCGAGGCGTAGATTGCCAGGTCTCAGTGGAGACACCTATGCCGTGCGGAATTGGCATCTGTATGGGCTGCACAATAGGAGTTAACGACTTCCACGATAAGGAAAATGGTCGCACAGCACTGGCGTGTACCGAGGGACCGGTATTTGACGCCAGTGCTGTGATTTGGCCCAAATGAAAGTGATGTAACTGGCTTACTAGATTATAATCGACCGTTTTCCGGCGTTGCCACGTCCATCTTAATGGAGTCTACAAAGGCAGTTACTGCTGCACGGCGGGCTGTAGTCTCTTTTAAAATAATTCCAGATGTTCGGCAAAACGAGTCCTCTGAAACCAAGGGAATACAGACGAGAATCCCATCGCGAACCTCGGATCTCACCGTTTCAACCGGGACAATAGCAATCCCTTTACCAATTTCCACAAGATTTTTCAGCGTCTCGATGTTGTCAACCGCCATCACAACCTTTACGCGCACTCCTGCACTACGAAGTTGATCATCAATGAGCCGACGCGTGGGAATGTCATCATCAAAAGCGATGAACGGTTCACCCTCTAGGTCGCGTAGACTTACAGTTGTCCTATCTGCAAACCTGTGCTCCGGCGCGCAAATGGTGGCCATTGTCTCTACACCAAATGGTATGACCTCTAGTGATGGCATAGGCATTGGTACGGCGACAATCCCCACGTCTACCGAACCGGACATCACATCCTGGTACACCCGCGAGGTCTGACTGTACTCCAGATGCACGTTAACCTTGGGATGATCGGCAAGGAAGGATTTCAGTCGCTTTGGCAAGGCGTGTAGACCCACAGAATAGACAGTTGCTACGCGAACTGTTCCTGATATCTCGTCCTGCATGCATCGCAGCCGGTTGTCAAGTTCCGCTACCTCACCTACCAGAGGCTTGGCGCCCTCGTACAACACGCGACCGGCTTCGGTAAGGACGATGTAACTTTTGCCTTTGCTTCGCTGCAAAAACACCTGATCAAACTCCCGCTCCAGAGCGCGCAACCTCTGGCTAACCGCTGACTGGGAGACAAAATTTCTCTCTGCTGCCCGTGAAAACGACCCTGTTTCAACCAGGTCGCAGAACAGACGCAAATCACTTAAGTCCATAGTATCCTCTTAGACCTCCCATTCTCTGTGCAACTGCCGCTAAGACTTGGAATGTCACAATAAGTTGTGGTCTCACTAAATCGCGACGAAACTAGGAATGCTCCCTCGCACGCACCATTAATGACCAATTGCAGATGATAGCACCTGGCACTGTTGCCTCCAGGCAGCTATCACTCGGTCTTCAAAATCGTCGCTGTCACTGTTTTCAATTTTGCCGCGTTGATCCAGCCATGCCACTGTGCGCCGGACACCCTCACGCCACGAAATGGTGTACCTAAAACCTAAGTCGCGCATAGCTGCCGAGTTATCAAAGATTGATGGATACTGAAAAATCTCTACGCTAATGTTGAACCTACCCCGATCGATTTGTGCGAGAAGGTCGGTAGGAATGTGAACGATGTTAGGAGCTGGTGCATCAATTGCGGCAGCCACCTCTTCGTGGTAACGGTTCCATGTCATCCACTCCTCACCCGTTACGTTGTAACTGTTGCCGTAAGCCGCAGGGTTACACAGCGCCCCGACAAATCCTCGAGCGACATCATCGATGTGGCATGCAGCCCACAGGCATGCACCGTCGCCATGAACTATGATGGGCTTGCCTTTGCGCAGACGGTCTATGTACGTTGTAGAAGTACCCATAGAGTGGACTATTACGCCGCCCTCACCGTAGGTCTGAGACGGTCGCATAATGGTGACGTCAAAATCACCGCGCTTCCCCGCGGCCAACACAATATCCTCGCATTTCACCTTGTTAGCGCCGTAACCACCAGTGGGAGTGCGCTCTTCATCCTCGCGTATCGGATATCTCGATGCTGGACCACCGTAAACGCACACTGTGCTGCAGAACACTACATGCGAAGCCTTGCCTTTACAGGCTCTCACAAGGCTCTCTGCATCCTCGGGCGCAAAGCCAACCATGTCTATAACGGCGTCGTAATGAGGGCCATTGGCAATCGTATCCTCAAACTTCGAATACTCACGTCGGTCACCGATAATGGTTTTGGCGCCAGTAGGAATTCGGGCCTCACTCTTGCCCCGATTATACAAGGTGACCTCATCACCCTTAGCAAGTAGCTGGGTAGTTATCGCAGTGCTAATTAAGCCAGTTCCACCGATGATTAGGACCTTCATTCGTAAACGACCTCGCTGTGCGTTGTTTAAGTCATACCTGCCCACAGCACCTAGTTACCAGGTTGCGTGCAAATATAAGATTAGTTGTCACTACAATACCATATAACTGAATTGTAGTTATGTCATTTATTAATAGTACAAGCCCAAAATCAGTCATTTCGCTGATAACTGCGTGACACTACCGTCACGAGTTCCCCGCTTCTCCGGGTCAAGAACTGGCACAATCGTATCAAGCGAAATTCAATACCTTCCTACGTCAATACCTGTTTGGTTACAACGAACAAACCAGATTCCGCGCACGCACAAAAAAGCGACCCGCACCATTAAAGCACGGATCGCCTTCATCCTGTACTAACAGATATAGTTAGTTATTGGGAAGTTCGAGAGTAAGCGTGCGTGAGGGATAATCAATTGTGACCCGTCGGGCACTCGTGAGGTATGGAATACCTACGATACCGCATATCTGGAAGTTGAAACCCGGGCTAACCTGACTGTCAACCAACGACGCACCGAAAATTGGATCCATCTCCATGAAGAATGGGACCCCCCCACTCCGCTTCAAGCTGAGATCCACAGCAAAGCGAAACACCAGTGCGCTGAAACTTGTGTCTGTTGTTCCAACACCGATACGCTGATTAATGCGCACCTCTACATAGGAGTCTTTTCTCTGAGCTTTCGCTAACTCCTTCGCGGTGATGAGCGACAAGACACCGACGGGCTCGCATCCGGTATCCAACAGCGCCCATTCAGTGGTCTTTTGATCTGCCAGTCGTACCTTGACAAATATGTAACCATCGTAATAGTGAAATGGAACCGTCATCAGAGCATCGCCTTGTGCGGGTGGCGGCGGCGCAGCCTTGGGGCCAGTCGTCACCACTAGGCGATTATCGACAAAGTCCAGCGTGACGACGCTATGCTTGAAGTTAGCCCCTCCAATGAGCCCATCTGTAAGGTCGCCAGCGTTCCTTTCAACAGTAGATACATCGACGCCATCGAACTCCTGTCGGCCCACTTCCATGGTTTGATCGCGAAAGCTTTTCCCAACTTCCTCACCACTAGCGCCAAATTCAACCGACTGACCATCTGGCTGTATTCCTAACCGTTGCGCGGAGTCACTGTTAAGTACCACGCTATCACCAGCACCGGTATCTAGTAATAAGTGAAAAAGTACACCGCGAATGCGGACGGGGAGAATTACATCGTCGTGTTCTCTATACATTGGCACAGAAAACGAGTAATCATCTACTGCCTTTTTGTGCTGGCTTGTAGAGTTTGCACGCTGAGAAGTACTGGAATTTTCGTCTGTGCCCCACCTCTGGTCAAATTTGAGTGCGTCTGTAAGCTGAGTGTGGGGATAACCCTTCGCGTGGAGTTGTATATAACTATCAACTATGGATTTTGCTCCCTCATGATGGCGATCAGTCATAGCATTTAGAAGATAGTAATACGCCATCGCACGCTTAGGGTTTAGCTTAACTGCATGGGTGAGGTACGCCCTTGCCTTAGCCCTATTCCCATTCCATAACTCAACCCGAGACGATGCTACCAACGCGTAATAGCTATTGGGATTAGTGGCTAATGCCGTCGCGGCGGCCTGAGCGGCGAGCGACGGCCGACCTCCTCGCATATAGGCAAGTGAGAGCAGTCCCTGCATATCACCACTTTGCGGATCCTGCTGAATGCCCACCTTTCCCAGTTCCTCCGCCTCCTGCCAGTTATCTCCGTCTAGGCGCAGGCATGCGCGCATAAGCAGTTTACGCACTTCGTTCTGTTTCGGGTGAGCTTTTATTACTGGTCGTAACAAGGCTACAACCTGGGCAAAACGTCCTGTCTCGTACAGTTGGTGCGCAGTTGATTGAGCGGCGCCAGCCACCTGGGGCGAAAGCGCACAAATAGCAGCAAACAGAAATGGCTTATTTACTCCGCGTTTTAGATCTCTGAGTCTAGGCATAGGTGGTTCCTTTTACGTTATCGAGCTACAAATCACCGGCCATGCGCCTTTGCATCCAATTGAACAATGTACGACGGAAGACGATTAATAACCTAGATATGCCCACGGTATATCTAGGTCG
>DAIDKH010000037.1 GCA_027450145.1 Chthonomonadaceae bacterium
CCGCTCGCGCCGCCACCGCTCTTGCAGGCAATCGATGTGCATGTTGAAGGAGGGAGTGCAGATGGTGCGGCTGCTTTGGTGGTTGCAGCGGCAGAATGGCGGTGCGCAGCGCAGCGGTCTGTCCTGGGGGCGGGGGCGTCTCGCCCCCGATGTTCTTCACCAGCTTTGCGATAGCGCGCAGAGACTCCTCCCCGGCCCTGCGGGCGACCCCTCCGCCGGGCACTCGCTGTGCTCGTTGAAGGAGAGAGTGCAGATGGTGCGGCTGCTTTGGTGGTTGCGCGTAGAAAATGGCGGTGCGCTCTGCCCTGGGCGCGGGGGAGTCTCGCCCCCGATGTTCTTCACCAGCTTTGCGGTGGCGCTCACCGTGGGCAGAGACTCCTCCCACAAGCAATGCGCACCGCCCGAACTCTGGGCAGTCGCGACGCTCCTTGAGCGAGGGGGCGGATGGAGATTGTTCGCAAGAATTGGATAGATAATTAGCTTTGAGATTGATAATAAAATTGCTTATTCAAGCAAAAAGTATTGACATGGTTGATGAAATCTGTTACGATTGAAACGTGCTGAAAATATTGCACAATATCTGGAGGTTCATTGAAATGAAAACTGCTAGGTTGTTGTTATCTCGGTACTTCCATATAGAAAATGCGGGGGGGGGAATTGTTGCGCTAATCTTACTGTGTGCAATCTCTCTGCCCTGCTCAGCTAACCAGATCGGGTGTACGTCGGTGGTGATGTCTGGGCCAGGATATGTAGGGCTGGATGACAATCACGGTAATCCACTTTCTGCAAACGTGCTGGTATCACCTGTTCAGGCAAACGTGATGGCTGAACCGTTTACGCTTACTGCAACCATCTCCTGTGCACCTGGTCCGTCGTGGACGGGAGAAGCTGTAGTGGCGCTCGCGCAATATAAGACTGAATCGTCAACTGCCTATATTCCATTTTCAGTAACCCCAGCATCCACCTGGATTACGGTACCCGGTGGCAGTTCGACGACCGTTTCCTTTACATTTAACGGTCTGCCGGACAGCGTACAGCCGCTGATTAACACGATAATCAATATCGGCTGCTACAATCCACAAATTCGGGGATACCCGAGCCTGCAGGAACAGACGCAATTTGACATTTACACAACGCACTATTTGCCGGAGGCGCCGCAGCAACGCCCGTTCCTGGGTGTAATAAGCGATGCGTGCAATTGGGCAATAGGTACAACACAATATGCTGCGGTAGAGGCGGCTGTAACTAAGGGCCTGTATAACTGCGGATACCTCACTTACGATAGTGCTGCGAAGTTCACCAAGTTCACGCCACTCCAAACCGCAACGCCTACCGGTGAGACGTTTTACCTCACAGCGTTTCTCTACGCCAGACCAACGACTGCAGCCTGCTATGATGTAGCAAACTACCTGTTATGTTGTGCGAATGCACTGGGCCTGCAATGCACTTGCGACCTCATCAACAATAACGCAACGCAACAAAAAACGGTGGGGCAAAGCTTCATTACGAACCCCATTTACCTCATCGGTTCGGCTGCCAGTAATGGATACACAACACCGACGTTTTACAATCACCAGGTACTTATCGATAAGGGTGGCAATGTGTGTGACGCCAGCCTGGCAATGGAATTTGATTTAGCCGGTAACGTCAACCGAGCCCTAACTCCACCTACCGCATGGCCGTTACTGGGCTACTGGCAGACGCCCTCTACCTGTGTGGGTTGCCCTACTGAAAATACAGGGCTGGTTAACCTTCCCATTCCATCGGCACCCAATATTCTTATCAACCACTTCATTCCGGTCATCAATACCGCTACCAATATTATTGGTTGAAATCTTCATCAACTAAGCGAGGCTAAAATGAACAAAATACTTCTTGCTGCTGTTATGTCGCTATTGCCGCTTACAGCAGTGGCTACCCCCAATCATTTCGCTGTAACCAATAGGGAGCAGAAAGCTATGGTGCGTACATTTACGACAGAGGAGATCCGAAGCATCAAGATCTCCACACTCGCGCCGCAATCCGACCTTCCTGGGATGGTTTGGGGATGGCATGGCTGCACAGAACAACAATTAGGTTGGTCAAACATAGAGGCTGGTGAACCAACAACCCTGCGTTTTGACGCCAAGGGAAGCGGCAAGCACATTCTTATATACATTGACTATTACCACACTGCGGCTGCTGCCAAGGCAAGCCGGACGACTGAAGGCACTGGTATTCCTACCCAGGGGATGTTCAAGAACACGGAGGGATCGTTTACGGGCCATAAAATAGGCGAGGATGTGCACCACGTCGACTTCTATCTATCCATGAACGTTATGAATGGAGTAAAAGTTGATCCCTACAAGGTGGTGTCTATTGGGCTAGTAGCACGCGATGGTGATGTGTGTATATCGATGACCGAGGATGGCCCTCCTAACTATGTATTTACAGCTCTGGACAAATGGATGCTGGAGAACACCGCAATCGACGTCTTTAAGCGTGCTGCGGTTTATGGTATGACTGCTGTCACCACGCCGAATACTCCGTTAGAACCGCTACCAGTGATTGAGCCATAGGTCTCGCACGCACCTGTAGGGCACATATCCTTGGAAGTGCCATACAGGTGCGCTTCCTTCGTTGGTTGTTGCGCGTAGAAATTGGCGTTGCGAAGCGCAGCGGCCGCTTTGGTGGTGGGCAGGTTCACTGGCTTGAGATTGTCGCGCACCGTGGGCAGAGACTCCTCCCCGGCCCTGCGGGCCACCCCTCCTCCGGGCACTCGCTGTGCTCGTTGAAGGAGGGAGTGCAGATGGCACGGGTGCTCTGTGGATGCTGCACTAATGGGCGTCAGTTCGGGTACAGTCAGGGACTCGAAGCCTTTGGCGCTTTGCGTGGACACCCTAGGAAATGTTGCACCCCTGTCGTTCGCACTCATTAACCTGCGTTGATGAGGTTACTATTGTACATAGGGTTTTGGAAATAGCCGCGGTGCTGGCCAATGTTTCAAAAAGTATGCATCTATAGGGCCGGAAGAAGATGTTGTTTTTAGCTAACCAAATTGGAGAGTACAATCGTTGCTTAAACGCACGTTAGTGGTATCACCTGCCATTCTACTTGCAGCCTTGTTGCCGCTAACCGCTCATGCCGCTTCGGTAAGCAACGGTATCGTTGTAGGACACGGTGCAACTTACAAGTATCAGTCTGTTCAGCAGGCAGTAGACGCGGTGCCTTCCTACAACGATCGCGCGATCACGATCCGAGTAGCGGCAGGTACCTATGTTGGTAAAGTAACAATTCCTGCCACTAAGCCTTACATTACGATTGAGGGTGCGAGCGCGGGCAGAACCGTTCTCACCGCTGCTCTGAATGCCGCTTCACGGTTGCCAAATGGACGGTATGTGGGCACGTTTAACAGTGCATCGGTGGCAGTTTACGCCAGCCATTTTACTGCGCGCAATATCACCTTTGCCAATAGCTTTGGGAAAGGTGAACAGGCAGTTGCACTGCAGCTTGCGGGCAGGGAAGAGCGCTTATTAAACTGCAAGATATCCGGCTGGCAGGATACACTGCTGCTCCGCCAGGGGCCAGATTATATTGCGCACTGCACGGTAACCGGGGCCGATGACTTCATATTTGGAGACGCCTTGGCATACATTTCACATTGCACCATAGATGCAATTGGATCAGGATGCATCACCGCTGCTTCCACCCCGGCACAACAGCCGCTAGGCTTTGTATTCAGCACCTGTACGATTGCCTCAAACATGCACAAGCAAGGGGTGTACCTTGGCCGGCCGTGGCGCCCAAATGCAGCAGTTGTTTGGGCGCGGTGCTATTTCCCTAGAGCAGTAAACCCACGATTCTGGCAGAGATGGAAACCGGTCGATGATCCAGTGAACAGTCGTTTCAATGTGTACGGCTGCACTGGTCCAGGGTGGCTGACTGCACGCCCAGTAGCCTGGTCCAAACAGGCTAAGGTGTCTTCATCTAACCTTCGCGCAGGTATCTTGGGCGACTGGAATGTGCATGGCCCGCAGGCTCCTGCCAGGTATTTCGGGAAGATACCACTGCCACGTATCCCTACGCGGTCTACACTTATTACCAGGTTCAGACGTGATGTGGATACAGGCGGACTATGGACATCCGCCATACAACATGCGATAAATAAGTTACATCGTCTTGGCGGCGGACATCTTGTCATTCCACCCGGCGTTTACGCCACCGCGCCCTTTTACCTTCGCAGTGGTGTTGACTTGCATGTGGCCCGAGGTGCGCTGCTACGATTTACTGGAAACCACGCTGCATTTTCCCTTAGGCACAACAGGTACGAAAATTGCCTTTCTGCGAAGGACTGCCATGATATTGCCATAACCGGTCATGGAATCATTGACGGATCGGGCGCAAGTTGGTGGCCAGAATATAGAAAGACGGGACCATTACACCTCCCACCTCACCTGCCATCACGGCCTTACCTTGTAGAGTTTCAACGTTGCTTGCGCGTGTTGGTTAGAGACGTGCGCTTGCAGAATTCGCCATCGTTTCATCTCGTTCCCTCGCAATGTATCGACGTTACAATCAAGCATTTAGTGGTAAAAGCACCTGCGAATGCTGATAATACGGATGGGATGGATCCGTCCGGCCATCATTTCCGCATAACATACTGCACCTTTGATGACGGCGACGACTGCATCGCGATTAAGCCATCGGCTCAAGGTGATGTTGCAGATCCGTCCTGCACCGATTTCTACATTGCGAACTGTACTTTTCTTCATGGGCACGGTCTCTCAATAGGTGGGCAGACTCCCGGAGGAATGACGGGCCTCCTGGTTAAGAACTGCACCTTTATTGGAACGGATGCTGGGATAAGAATGAAAGCTGGCCGCGGATTTGGTGGGCCAGTGTGGGGGTTAACTTATCGCACGATAAATATGAAGAATGTGCGATTTCCAATCCTAATAACAAGTTACTATCCATCTATACCAAGGGACCCGCTGCACGATAAAATACTACCCGTGACACGAAAGACGCCAATATGGACTGGTATTAACATCACTGATCTCACTGCCACGGGAGCCGAGAGAGGCATAGTCATTGTTGGGCTGCCAGAGCAGCATGTGGGTGGTGTTAAACTGCGCAATGTGCGAATATCCGCGCATCGGGCTTCTGAAATTGTCTTTGCCAATGACGTGCAGATGAATGACTGTAACATTAGGGTGGTTAGGAAAAGGTGAATGCTTTTCGCTCACATGACAGCTTTGCCTTCAAGGTCGGTGAGCGGCCTTGAACGCAGCTGGCCTTCCCTGCGCGTAACCAATGTCGATGTTCTTTTCATCAGCGTATTAGGCGAGCAATTAATCTCCACGTGCAACATGCCTTTGCAGGTGGACCAGCATAACAATCGAACGGCTACCAATATACTTTTACAGCTGCGAGCCAGGGTGTATCTGGAATCCTCGTAAAAATGGCAGGGCCGATCGCCACAATACTTGCCGAATATTAACTGTTCTAGGAGGTAAGTATTGAAGCCTACAGATTATTATTCTGAGGGTGCCCTGCCGCTCGCCGATATTCTTTCATCGCTAAGCTATGCACTGGATCTTACAAGCGGGTACAGCTCTGGACACGCTCAACGCACTTGCCTGATTGGTCTTAGAATTGCCAGCGTGATTGGGCTGGCACAATCTCAGTTAAGCTCTCTCTATCATGCACTGCTCATGAAGGACGCTGGCTGCTCGAGCAATGCCGCTCGAATGGCTGAAATATTCGGTGCGGATGATATCGCGGTAAAGCGCAGCATGCGCACAACGAATTGGTCGAATACGATGGAGGCGATGCGCACGGCTGCCGGTAACGTCTTACCCGGTGGATCTCCCATCGCTAGGTTAAAAAAGCTCCTCGAGATGACCTCCCATCGCGAAGAAATATCCGACGGTCTAACCGAAACTCGCTGCGATCGTGGCGCCCAGATTGCGCTT
Source organism: Chthonomonadaceae bacterium (assembly GCA_027450145.1). Lineage (GTDB taxonomy): Bacteria > Armatimonadota > Chthonomonadetes > Chthonomonadales > Chthonomonadaceae > JAJZFK01. The sequence continues at coordinate 5,955 of DAIDKH010000037.1, forward strand.
CAGATTGGACTTGGTGAGGAGGCAGCGCTGATTGTACGCCATCTGGATGAACATTGGGACGGTCATGGCTCACCTTACCATTTAAAAGCGGATGCTATTCCGATTTTGGCTCGCGTCGCCTGTCTTGCCCAAACGATGGATGTCTTCTTTACAGCATATGGAGTAGATGCTGCCTATGATGTGATTTTGCGGAGGCGAGGAACCTGGTTCGATCCGGATCTTGTGCGTGCTGCCGCTCGCTTTCAAACGGATTACAAGTTCTGGGCATCGCTCGCTGCAAATCCGACCGATATGCTGTCCAACCTTGAGATGCGAGCAGCGCTCGACGATGCCAGCGAAGAGCGGATAGATGCGATTTGCAGTGCATTCGCTGGAATTGTTGACGCAAAATCGCCATTCACAGCCGAACACTCTAGTCGAGTTAGAGATTACGCAGTTCAAATTGCATCTCAGATGGGAATAATGGGACGCAGACTAACGCTATTGAGGCGTGCCGCACAGCTGCATGATTTGGGGAAACTGGGTGTACCCAACAGCATTCTGGATAAGCCGGGAAAACCGACACCGCACGAGTGGGCAGTCATAAGGGAGCATCCTGGCAATAGCTACCGTATACTCGCTGGTATCAGAGGCTTTGCAAGGTTGGCAGAGATTGCTGGAGCGCATCATGAGCGTCTGGACGGACACGGGTATCATAGGGGGGTTGGTGCGGAAGAGCTGGACCTTGATATGCGAATCCTCGCAGCGGCCGACGTGTTTGACGCACTGTCGGCAAAGCGACCCTACCGCGATGCTTTGCCGCTAGTCACCGTCTACGAAATCATGGATAAGGATGCTGGGGCAGCTCTTGACCCGGAATGTATTGCCGCATTAAAGAGTGTTTATCCTACCGAACTCACAGACGGTACTCGTCAGGAACCGCAAGTGCTGGCCGCCTGAGGCCTTTGTTATACACATTGCTTTAGCAAGTGACCGGTGAGCGACGGATGAGGAGGAGTTTAGCACCAGAAAAAAGAATTTACTGCTATTAATCTCTGGAGACTGAAGATGAATTGCGCCGCCAGTCCACTAAGTTTACTTTGTACGCAAATCCATTCCTCAATTCAAGCCTCTAAGGAGTTCGTAAACACACTGCGGCAGAGCGAGGCGGCAACGCGGGTTGTATTGATTGATCCGGTGCTAAAGCTGTTGGGCTGGGATGTATCTAACCTCCATTGTGTTGAAATTGAAAAATCTAAAAACAACCTTCGGGTCGATTATTGTTTAAAGCGGCAGGATGGTACGGTGTTTGCAATCGTCGAAGCAAAATGCCTTGGCAGCGATTTGGATAAGCCCGACGTTCCTCGGCAGATTGGCGATTATCAACGCACGTTTATCACCAAGGATATGTGGCTAACCGACGGCATTAGATGGCACTTATATGACGATTATGATCCCACGCAGCCACCGAAACGACACAGTCTGATTGAGGACGACCCTGTCGATTTAGCCTTACGTTTGCTGCATAAACTGGATGTGTTACGAGGGTGGTCCTTCACGCTGCCAGCGGCTACCGGCTATGATGTGATTGACCAATTACGGCGAGCCGATGAACGTATTGCAAAACTTGAGACCACAGTTACGCAATTTGTAACCAGGGGTGCAACCAATTCCGTCCGTGTAGGCGCGGACAGCAATGAACCGGATGCGGTTAACCAGCACGGTGGCTGGCGAAATATGAAGGATTGCGGGCACGTTTCCTGTGTCAAAGTAACGGCAGTGCGCTTGCCTGATGGGACTGAAGTGCCTGTAAAATACTGGAAGGAAGTTCTGGCAGCGGTGGCAGAGTTCGTACTGGCCAAATTGCCGTCGATTGAACTACCGATATATGATTCCTCCAGAGGTAAACGATTACTCATTTCCTGTGAGAAGTCCACGATGAGACAGCCTCAAACACTACTTTCGGGTAGGAATGGTCAAACGGTATATGTGGAAACCAACTACAGTGCGAATACGATCATTGAAAAATCGCTCCATCTGGTTGGTTTCCTTGGAAACAAAGACGTGCCTCAAGAAGTCGCTGTACTCCTGCAGGGCCAGTAACCTGGGATTGGCTGGTACTGCCATTAGCCTGGCACAGCGATAGTGGGTATCCAGGAGCGCGTCATTCATGCCAATTGGGGCCCAATTACTCGCATTTATAGCACAACTATCGATCACACCTCGATCGAACCGATATGATTGGCGCGGTCTTTAAGCGCTAAATAGTAGTTTGTTCTAAAAGTGAGCAATAGACTTTGATGTATTAAAATAACTCGAATCTGGATAAGGAATGTACATCTGCCGTGGAGCGTCATCTTTATGCAATATCAGCTCTGGAGAGTGGCAATGCTAAAGCGCGTATTGGAGCTGCGAGATCTCTTGGAGAATCCGGTGACAAGGCATCAGTCGGGCCTCTGTTAAGGCACCTCAACGATCGTGATGTCAATGTGCGGTACTCCATAATAGAGGCACTCGGGAAATTGCAGGATGCACGCAGTGTCGAACCACTTACGAGAGCCCTCGCCGATCCTTATCCGGGCATTCGCGCGAGGATCGTAATGTCTCTCGCTGACATAGGTGACGCGAACTGTGTTCGAGCTATTGTTGCCCAACTTGAAGACAGCGACGAGGTCGTGATCGAGGCGTGCATTAATGAGTTGGGAAATCTGGGCGATCCCAGGGTCATTGATGCTCTCGTACCAATTTTGCACACTGGAGTAGTAAGTCTGCAGGTCGCAGCTTGTGTAGCACTTGGAAACCTTCGGGACACTAAAGGTATACCAGCATTGGTACGAGCTCTAAACCAGCCCAGCCCATCAGTTCGCGTGGCAGCCGCACAGGCATTGGGTAAAATCGGGAGTCCTGAAGCGTTAGGTTCATTGTTGCAGCTTCTCGGTTGGCCCGCTGAGGAGACCCGTGATATCGATCCAGTTGTTCAAGGCGCGGCAGCTGTCGCACTGGGTAGGCTACAGTTACCGCAAGCATGTGATGCCTTGATTGCTTGCACGCTGAGCCAGGTTGACTATGTAAGGCACTGTGGCTGTGTGGGACTTGGCAACCTTCGGCGTGAGAGTGGTTTAGACCATCTCCGACGCGCAATGCAGGACAGCCTTCCCTTCGTCCAGCTTGGCGCGGCAATTGGCCTTGCGTTCATGGGGCAACTTAGCGATCCTACCATTTTAGTATATGCGTTTCACAACACCGGTGAATTCGAGATGGTCAACATTCTGCGCGGTATGGCCCATATAAATCCGATAGCACTGCGATCACTTGCAAATAGCATCGGCCCTCAGTTTCCCGTCGATGTACGAAATGCGGCCATTGAGGCAATTGCATTTCGATGCGATCTGGCAGATTTCGACTACCTCTATTCGCGTTTATTCGACCCAAATTGGCGTGTTCGAATGACTGCATTACGCGGTATCGCTCAACTTAGAGCCCCTGAGTCCAGTCAGTGCGTTATAGATGCGACATGGATGCTTTTGCCTTCAGCACGAGCAATGGCTGCCCGTTCAATTGGCGAGTTTGGATTTGTTGCAGGATCGGGCCGCCTAATTGAGCTCTTGAGCGATGCCGACGAAATTGTCCGAGAAAATAGTGCGCGTGCACTTGGCCGGCTACGGTTGACTTCTACCGTCAGCGCATTACACCAATGCCTCAGTGATCAGGTGAGCTCCGTTCGCTCCGCGGTAGTCACCGCGATCGGTGCTATTGGCCTAAAGAGTAGTCGCGCGGCTATCTTGCCCTTGTTGCGGGATGCAGATAATGAGGTGCGTTGCAACACGGTTATTGCGTTGGGTAACCTAGGGGACGATGAACTAATTAATCAATTAGAGGCGCTCACCCATAGTCCCGATACGGATCTAAGATGCAGGGCCATTAAGGCTATCGGCCGCACTAGGAATATAGCGCACAGAGATATAATTGCGAAGTATGTTGACGACCCAATTCCTGAAGTGCGTAATGCAACATTAATTGGTTTGGGTAGATTAGGTGACCGCAGTGTGTTAGATCGGCTACTCGATTTGCTTGCCGACGACGAAATCAACCAACGCAGGGATGCTATCGAGTGTTTGGGATGTATCGGTGACGCGGTTGCGTCGCCCATACTCAACCATGCGCTTAGCGATTCCGATGTCCAGGTTCGTTGCTACGCAGCGTGGGGACTAGGAAGAATCGGGCTTTCAGAAAATATTTATCCACTCGAACATGCTTTATACGACGGCGATCCAAATGTTAGGTCGACGGCAGCTACTGCTTTGGGCCGGATAGGTGGACCGAAAGTCGTTGAAATACTTGCAAAGTTATTGTTCGATCCCGATCCCCTGATCCGGCATGTTGCCGCCGATGGACTTGGTGTCGCGAACGATCGCAATGCTGTAGAGCACCTTAAGGCAGCCTTGCGAGATAACGATAGACGAGTACAGTTCGCTGCCGCAGTATCCCTTGCGCATTATAGTGATGGCTCTAGTATTCCACTGCTAATGGAAGGTATGACATCTCCGCTACCAGCAACTAGGGCGGCATCCGCGTCCGCGTTAAAGGGCTTGGCCCATGGTGCTGCGCAGATCGAAGTCCTAAAGGCAATTGCCTTGCTAAATGAGCAAAATCGTGCGGCTGTGGCGAATGTGCTCGAGCTGAAAATTGACCAACCGACGTCGAATGAACTCTGATAATTGACAATTACGGGTGGGCCACCATACCATCAGGCTATGGTTACTGTTTTAGTGAATAGTGCGTGTAAGTTCGCCGTTCTACCCTTGGCACTTAACCTCCTGGGTCCTGATCCATGTGCATTGGATCTTGCATTCAAGCCGTCAGAACACACTCTAAACCCGGTGACCCACTTCTGCGTAAATACCAACAGGAGTGATAGCCAGGTTACGCTTATCTGTTTCGTCAAACATTGTCCGGCTAGGGGTAATAGAAGCGAGCAGCTCCCCGATTCCACAAATACGTGCGCGCGCATTACAAATAATGGGCTCTTCCGAGGGTGATGTTTTTGTGCACATACTCATCAATAGTATCCACGACAAGGATTTAGGCGTGCAAATTGCCGCTGTAACGAGCTTGGGAAACATGCGCGGAGACAATGTCGTGCAAGCGCTTAGGCTGGCCATGAGTTTAGATGAAGTTGCCTTGATTGGTGCAGCCGCTGCGTCCTTAGTACGGTACGCGGGTCCAAAAGCAGAGGCGGTTTTAATTGACAATCTGCAGTCACCGAGCAGTGTGCGGATATTAGCAGCTGCCGCGGCATTAGGTGAGATGAGATCTAAGCGAGCGGTCGAACCGCTGCGCCAGTGCAGCAATCATCCAGACGAGCTTGTAAGGGTGGCTGTTACTGCTGTACTTGAGGAGCTCTTGAGCACACCGTAGAGATCGCTAACCTGCTCATAAATTGTGACAAAGAGCCTTAACCTACGCTCTTCTGGAACCGTAATGTGGACGCAGTGATGAGTATGAGCGTGATTACCAGTAGGCTGTAAAGGTGCGGTAGAATGTCCGGCAGGGTTGCGCCGCGTACGACTATACCGCGACATATACTGATAAAATGGGTAACCGGGAGGACGTCGGAGACAATGTACAGAGGACCAGGAAGTGTCTCTCTCGGCACAATGTAGCCTGATAGCAGTATGGAGGGCATGGTGGTAAGCATAGTCATTTGCATGGCTTGAGCCTGGTTTTGAGCCACTGTACTTATGAATAAGCCTAGCGAGAGTGCTGCAAGAACGAATGGTACCGCCAGAATCATCAGCATCACAAGGCTGCCGGCGACACTCACGTTAAAGATCAGCCATCCCATAAAAAGTATGGCGCCCATTTCCGTCATACCCAGCAATAGGTAGGGGGTCACCTTGCCGAGCATGAGACCTAGCCGACCAACCGGACTTACCATCAGTTGCTCCAGCGTTCCTTGCTCGCGCTCTCGCACCAAACTGAAACTCGTGAGTGACACAGTGGTTAGTTGCAATAGCACGCACACTAGCCCTGGTATCGTGAATATCTGGGTCCGTGCCTCTGGATTGAATAGTACATTGAATCGTGCATCCACCGTACCAGGTCGCGTCGTGTTGGGTCTAGTTAGAAACGCGTTGCTGGCCGCTGCAGAAATCTGGCTGTCGGATCCGTCCTCCAGAACTTTGACCGTTGGAGGATTGGCGGTGTTATAACGCTGCGCAAAATCTGGCGGAATGATAATTGCTACCTGCACGGTGTTTCTTCTAAGGGCCTCCTCAGCTTGATGGGGAGTGGCCAGGCTACCGACAATATCAATATATTGAGTATTCTCCAGTTGATGAAGATAATTCAGACTTGCAGGGGAACCATCCATGTTAACAACCGCGGCCGGTACATGTTTTACGTTAAAATCGATCGCATAGCCGAACAGAATCAGCTGGAGCAGCGGAACAATTAGGGCGAAGACCAGTGTTGTAGAATCACGTTGTATATGAAGCCATTCCTTTGCGACTATACTTCGAAAGCCGTATAATGCGCTTTTCATTTATTCGCAAGGCTCCTTGTTAAAGTCACGAACACATCTTCCAGAGACGGCTCCATTGGACGGACCGATGCATCTGGCATACCCCCGCGGTGCAGTGTGTTTACTACCGCGCTATCTTCAATATTCATCGGCATCAGAATATGAATTTCCGCTTCAACCAGGGTGGCGTCGAGTGCAAACTCCTGACGTTTGAGAAGAGAAAGCGCCTGCGCAGGGTGTGAGGAGGCCACCGCAACGCGCTTGGTTCCGGTGGGGGTGACCTCTGGGAGGGCCTTAAGATCAGTGGGTGTACCGTGAACCATCAAACGCGAAAGGTAGATATACGCGATCTCATTGCATCGTTCTGCCTCATCCATGTAATGAGTAGTCACAAAAAGTGTCTTTCCTTGGCCGGCTAAATCAAACAGTAGGTCCCACAACTCACGTCGTGCAACAGGATCGATTCCTGCCGTCGGCTCATCAAGGAACACGAGCTCAGGTTCGTGAATGAGTGCAGCTGCGAGCGCAAGTCTCTGCTTCCAACCACCCGACAGTTGCCCGCTTCTTCGTTGTAGATAATTGCCAAGGCCCACCAACTCAATAACCTCGTTGCGTCGCTGACTTAAACGCTGCCCTTTAAGTCCGTAGATGCCTCCAAAGAAGTTGAGATTTTCCTCTACCGTGAGATCGCGGTAAAGGCTAAATGCCTGGTTCAGATATCCTATGGTGCGCTTGATCTCTTCAGGCTGCCGTATTATATCGAACCCATTCACGTTTGCAGTTCCGGATGTTGGCTCCAGCAGCCCGCACAGCATCCGTATACAGGTCGTCTTGCCGCTACCGTTGGGGCCAAGGAAACCGAAAATGGTTCCTTTGGGAACATTAAAACTCACATTATCAACGGCCGTGAATTCGCCGAAGCGACGCGTTAGGTTCTTTATTTCTATAGCGAGCATGGCACGTGAGGTCCTCAATTTGCCTAGGGGGTGAGTTTGCCTATTTTTAAAACCGTGGCGTACAACCCTGGCTTAATATCCAAATTTGGCTTCGCCAAGCGCAGCTTTACGGCGAATACCTGTTTGCCGCGGTCTTCGGGCGTTTGCAAGTTAGCGGGTGTGAATTCGCCTTGCGATGCAATGCTCTCTACCAGTGCTTCAATTCGGCCGTGGATACCATCTACACGGAGTTCTGCCGTGTTTCCAACATTGACCAGAGCCAGGTCTCGCTCAGGAACGTATACTTTCAGCCAAATGTCTTGAGGAGTATCGAGCCTGAGCAGTGAGGTTCCAGACTGAACGAGGTCTCCAATTGCCACAGGAATATTATCCACAACGCCATTGGTGGGCGCGCGCACTATTTGCTCTCTCAAGGCAATCTCTGAGCTTCGCGCCTGCGCGTTCGCCGCCACTTCTAGAGCGCGACTCTGTGCGATTTCCTCGTGTCGGCTGCCTGCCTGCAATTTTGCCAGGAGTGCCCTCTGCTGCTGAAGTTGAGCGGTTGCCTCGGCTATTTGTTGCGGTCGACTTCCATGTTCAAGCTCGATTAGAGCCTCACGTGCTTGTTCGCTCGCTGCTTTATCAGCCCAAATCTGCTCCGGTCGCGTTCCTGCCATTATCAGGTCGAGTGCGGCTTTTGCGTTTTCGTAAGCCGCTTGAGCCTGGGCGATCTGCTCCTTTGTTGAACCTTTCTGTGTGCGGGTCATTGCCTCCTGCATCTGTATAGCATTCTCCTGTGCCGTTTGGTACGTGGCTACCGACTGGTCGTACTGTTGTCGGCTGATGGCATCTTGTTGATACAGTTCCAGATACCGATGCATGTCCTGCTGCGCTAGTTGCGCTTGTGCCGCTGCGGCTCTGTACCTTGCTGTAGCCTCTGCTCGTTCCTCCTGTGTTGGCCCGCGAAGTACCTGTTTGAGGGCCTCTTGAGCCTGCTTGGCTGCTGCTTTTGCCTGTTCGATCTGTTGCGGCCGTGGGCCATTGATATCCATTTGATACAGTGCGTTAGCCTGCCGGAGCTTTGCACGCGCCTGAGCGATATCCTCATGGCGAGGACCGGCGAGAATGAGTTCGAGGTTCGCCTGGGCGGCCTTTACGGCCGCGGCCTGTGCGGCAATGTCCTGGCGCCTTGGCCCATGGAGTGTCTCAAGGTAAGCCGCTTCAGCCTGCTTTGCTTGAGCCTGTAGCGCCAAAGTCTGTTGGGCTTGGGGTGAGGCGTCTAGAAGGATGAGGGGTTGTCCCTGATGCACCGCGTCACCTTCGTTAGCCAAAATTCTGCTAATTCGTCCACCGATGCGAGAGGATACGTTGGCTGGGGTAGATTGAAAAAAGCCAGAAAGGGAGCTTCGCTCCTTTATTCTCTGGAGGTTAATGTACCAGCCGCCTAATCCCACGGTAAGAATTAGCAAGAGTATAACGATGCCGGGAAGTCTCTTTTTCATCTCGACGCCTCAGGAGCCTCCTGGTTGATTGTATGGTCAGTCAATCCTCGGCGCGTTTGAATTGGTGTTTTCATTGCGCAGCAATACCTTCCAGAAAGACACTAATGACACTGTCTACTATGGTCTCACTGGAAACTATGGGATTTTCCGGAATCTTGAGAAGGTGACGGGAGAACATATAGGTCATAAGTGGCCCGATGAAACAACGAGCCGCAATGTTAGGATCTTGTCTTCGAAGTTCTCCCTTGTCCATCTTGTTACTCAAAAAACCTGCGACGAGACCAAGCATCCGCATCGGTCCGATCTGGGCTATGAGGTGAGCAACTTCCTCGGAAACAACCGCCTCTGCCACCAGCACTCTAAAACAGGCGCCGCAGCTGGGGTCATCAGCCATTGCCAGGTAACTGCTGGCAATTAGGCGCAGTCCATCACGAACAGGCATTGCGTGTAGAGCGTCTGTTGATCTAAGCTGCATGAGGGTGGGAGCAAAGTTTTCTAAAACTGCCTTTAAAACATCTTCCTTGTTTTCGAAGTAATGGTAAATGAGCCCCGGTGATTTTATGCCAGCCGCACGTGCGATGTCTCTGTTGGTTGCGCGTGTGAAACCACGGTCTGCAAAGACGTGCAATGCTGCATCCAATATCTGTTGCCGGCGCACTTCTGGGGCGCTCACGTGCTCGTCTGCCATGTGTTTTCTCGCATGTTGATTGATTGGTCAATTAATTATAACGACATTGATGACGATTGTCAACCTCGGATTCGTCAGCAGCCGGCTAACTGGCGTTCTGGATGTGCTTGGGAAGGCGACTGCAATGCTCGCCGACCAAAGCGTGCTGCGTTCAATTGTCCGAACCGGTGTCCAATCCGCGAATCGGGTCCAAGCGTCGCGCTTTAGAAGTGCGCCGCTCTAAAGGCGAGCGACCAACCGTATGGTTCACTCCTTGCACATCTGCAGCATGTGAGTTACACGCTAAACATTCATCGCACACTTCCGTCCGTTGTGTGAAGCCACGTTTTAGTGACTTTTATGAAGCGTAATATGACTTGTACCCGACCGTTCCACGGGCGGTGCTAACCTTCGGTCGATACGGTTGACTTAGGTTATTTTCATATGTTATACTCGGTAGTGAAATTTTGCACAAACTTTACTAGGAGGACAGCGAGGGCGCTCGAACTCTATGAACAGGTTATCTGGAATTCAACAACGACCGGAACGTGGATCGCGCGTCTCATTTGAACGTGCACGGGGAATTTACGCATTGCGCGTTACGCGCGATGTGGCGCATGCGAGAGTTCAATTGAGCGACAATGACGATCGAATCAGCGCGACATCCTCCGTTCTTAACGTGCTGGCGAACGCAGATATCGCGATATTCCTCATTAAGCTTCACAAATCTGGAATTACCTTCGCGCTTGCAGGATCGGACCTGGGTCGAGCCGAAACGGAGCTTTCAAGACTGAATCTGGCAGTTACAACCCGCAGAGATTTAGCTGTTGTAGCGATCATCGCCGGGTCTATGCGCGAGTTTTCCGGTATTATGACCGACATAAGCGACGCACTTTTAACCGCTGGAGCGACAATTTACGAAACCGGTGACTCGCACGATTCTGTGCAATGCCTGATTGAAGAGGAACGACTCGACGACTCGATCTCGTGCCTACTCGAGACCTTCGACCTGCATGCAAGTGCTGTAAGCGAACGGCCATTACACGCCAATTCCGAGGGAAGTAAATCGTGAAGATCCTCGTCCAGAAGTTTGGAGGTACTTCGGTCGATCGCCCCGAGCATCGAGCGCTTGCCGCCCGCAAGGTTATACAGGCACGTGATGCCGGCTACTGCCCCGTGGTTGTTGTCTCTGCTATTGGTAGGGCAGGGGCACCGTATGCTACCGATACGCTCATAAAGTTCCTGCGAGATGTGGACCCTCAAACGCCGCCCAACGAACGCGAACTCGATATGATGATGGCCTGCGGCGAGATAATATCTACCGCCGTGTTCGCACAAACACTGACTGCAAAAGGATGCAAGGCTATCGCGTTATCGGGCGGTCAAGCTGGCATCATAACAGATCCCAAGTTTGGTGACGCGCGCATCAGTGAGATACGACCCCAATACATCTTGAGACTGTTGGAGCAGGGCTACATACCTGTAGTGTGTGGATTTCAAGGAATAACAGAGCCATCGGGAGACTACGAACATGGCGCGATCACTACCTTAGGTCGCGGAGGTAGTGACACGACGGCCGCTGCTCTTGGGGTAGCGCTCCACGCAGATGCTGTAGAGATATTTACCGATGTGGATGGCATTAAGACAGCGGACCCGGATCTCGTTCCACGTGCGCTAACCCTTAGCAGTTGCAGTTATGAAGAGGTTGCAGAAATTGCTCATCAAGGCGCCAAAGTGGTTCACCCACGGGCGGCTGAACTAGCAATGGATCATAATATACCGCTGTGGGTAAAGTCGACCTTTTCCGACGCTCCCGGAACGTGCATTGCCATGCGTGACCATACATCTACTCCTCGCCTTACCGGTATCACTCATACTGGGCGCGCTGTGTTTATCCGCCTCGAGATCGGTGAGACCGTTCACAAGCAGCAGATTGAGCGCGAAGTATATAGAATGATGGCGCGCGCAGGAGTATCAATCTACTTCGTCACCTTTAGTTCGCGAACATTGTCGTTTGTCGTCGATAGGAAGGTCTATCCAATAGCGCGAGACCTTCTGGACGGTATGGTGGTACCTATCCCTCACGATCCAGTGGAAACCGACGGAAAAGTGGGCACGTTCTATATCTTCAAATACTCTGACGGCGAGGATCTTGCCTATAGTGTTCAACGCCCGCTGCTGGAACCAATGGAGCGAACAATTACGGTGCGTGATGTGCCTGCAACCGCTGTGGAAAACTGTACCGTGATCTCTGTCATAGCTTCCGGCCATCGTGCAAAGTCCGGTGTAATGGCGCGCATCTTTGCATGCCTCACTGGTGCGGGAGTACCAATCTATCAGACAGCTGACACAGAGATGTCGATCTCATTTCTGATCTCTGAGACCGATGTCGACAGATCGGTGACTTTGCTTCATGCATTATTGTTTGAGGATTAGCAGTCCTGTAAGGGGTGCCGGCGATGCCGAAACCGAAACGTGAGGATAACAACCCTGATGCTTCTGATGGCAGGTCCAACGAACCTGACCAGAGAGAAGTCGCGCACATTAAGGAGTTGATTGATCCGACGAATTTCGTACCGGCCCCGCCGACCTTACCTGAAGTGCCGCGCCTGCAAAAGGTTATTCCTCCAAAAGAGGATATTAGCAGGCATCCGGTCGCGCGGTGGTCACAATCTGGTGCAGCAGCATCTATCACTTCCACACTTGTGGTGCCGGTGGCGTTGTTCTCCTACTTGGGTTACTTACTCGATGGAAAACTTCACCATACCACCCCGTACTGCGCCTTGGCAGGGTTCGTTTTGGGAGTTATTGGGAGTGGCGTTGGCGTGTACAATTTAATGCAGAGGCTGAAGTGAAAATCGCGAGTAACATCGGTCCGAAATCGTCCCTTTCGTGTTATAATATGCACGGCAGATTAGGGCAGAGATCGATAGAGACGTCACGTTACCTTAGCCTGCCCAACCGGTCTATCCGTGCTTCCGCGGGCCTAGGCTGTGTTATCGCTTTAGTGCTCATGCTTGGCGATAAGCCTTACGAAGCAGCTGCCCTTATGGGCATGGTAATCGTGAGCATTATCGGCATGTACATACTGGTATACGCATGCGGACGGGTTTTTCGTCACAGTGGTAGATGGACAGGTGTGCGCGCGCTGTATGCCGCATTCCTTCTTAAATTACCGATGTATTTCGTCTTGGTGGGATTGGTGGTGCATTGGGTAGGCCTGAATGCACCTGTGCTCATGGCAATGGTCGGTGGTATCAGTATTCTGCCCGTAGTCATCACCGCCAAAACAGTGAGCATGTATATGATGAGTACTGCATCTCAACCGGATCCTTAGGGAGGTCGCGTAGTGCCGCAGGTCTTAGTTCCTGGTAGCAACGGTCGTCATATTGTCATCGCACAAGCGATGCAGGGTGAATCGGCAGATTTATCTGCCTCAGCACGTCATTCAGAAAAACCGCAGAACAGCCTTGGTGAGTTGCCAGATCCTCACCTCCTTTTTGCAAACTCGATCCTTGTCGGCATCGTTTTAGTTCTTGGAGGTTTTGCGGTTACCCGAAACCTCAAGAAAATACCGTCAGGTATGCAGAACATCGCTGAAGTGATTGCCGATGGGCTGAATAATTTTGTGCGTGCTAACGTAGGGCCGGGTGGTGAAAAATATACCCCCTTAGTTGGCACAATGTTTGTCTACATTTTTGTCATGAATCTCATTGGAATTATTCCTGGATTTCATTCACCAACCAGCAACATTACAATTACGCTAGCACTCGGATTTTGCGTCTTTTGTTATGTGCAGTGGGAGGGAATACGTGCTCAGGGGCTTTTTGGTCACTTTAAGCACTTTATGGGCCCGGTTCCAGCCGCTGCAATCCTGGTAATGCCAATTGAGATAATTTCGGAAATTGCCAAGCCGTTCACCCTTGCCATCCGACTTTTCGGCAACATCTTTGGTGAAGATGTTATCATGGTCGTCTTGGCCAGCATAGGCACTTTGTTTGGGGGAGCCAAGCTGGGGTGGATACCGATACAATTTCCCATACTCCTACTGATGATTTTAACTGATGTGGTGCAGGCTCTGGTGTTTTCCATCCTTACCTGTATCTATCTGTCTCTGGTCACGCAGCACCATGGTGCGGCGCACGCAGATCATGCTGCTGATCATCATGGTGAGCAGGTGCTAGCTCACTAGCGTAGGCTTGTTTGCTGTTAAAAATCCCACTGAATGCTTGAGATAATCGAAAGGAATTCGATCACATGGTTTACTTTATGGCTCTTGCCCTCGCGGTAGGACTTGGCGTACCGATCGCAGTTGTTGGCGCAGGCCTTGGTCAGGGCAAAGCGGCTGCTGCGGCTTTAGAGGGTGTAGCTCGCCAGCCAGAGGCCCAGCCACTGCTGCAGACAATGATGATCCTTGGTCTCGCATTTATTGAGTCCTTGGTACTGTTTGCTTTTGTTCTCTGCTTCTTGCTGCTTAGTCACTTGCCCGATACAGCAGCTGTACTTAAGGCCATTCACTAGGCAGGTTGCCCTGAAATACCGTCCTGGCTGGTCGGCGCCAACTATGGCGCTGACCAGGACGAGAGGATATTATGTCTGCAATTCAGGAAGCACTGAAGTTCAGTCCTACCGTATTTGTGTTCCAGATTGTCTTGTTTCTACTGTTACTGCAGGTAATGAATCAGGTTTTCTGGAAGCCGATGTTGGGCCACCTGCAAACCCGGAAAAGCGATACCGAGGCGCAGTATGCAGCGCGTGACGACCTTCAGGTTCGTATGGAACGTTTGCGCGCCGAGTACCAGGAGAGTATTGCGCGAATTGAAGCAGAGGCGCGAGCAAGCATTGCCAAGGCAATACATGAGACGCAGCTTGAGCGCGATCGCATTTTGATGGAAGCTCGTCAGGCTGCTGATCAAGCCATCAAGATTGGCATCGAGACTGCCGAAGCGGAGCGAAATTCAACGCTGGAATTGCTGCGGCCACAGGTAGCCTCTGCCGCGATGTCGGTAGCGGGCGAGGCCTTGGGCGCGGCTGTTAGTGCAGAGAAACTTCGCACTCACATTGAAGCACATGTTGCGGCGGCTAAGGCGAACTAACACGGCGGCGGATTCAACAGTTAATAGGAGATATCGGCCTGAATGGCTCACTTCGTTTTTAATCCATTTCACTTAGAGTACCCGCAGTACAATTTGCCGCTGATACTGGGTTTTATTCTACTGGTTGCTCTATTCTGGAGCAAGGCAAAGCCTGCTGCCTCCAAGTCACTGGCGGGCCGCGCGGAAAAGGTGCAGGCAGAGATAGAGCGAGCTGAGTCGCTACGGGAACAGGCACAGCGTGTTCATGATGAGTACGCTGCACGGCTAGCCGCTATTGAGCGCGAACACCAGGAACAACGGGATCGCTCTGCAGAAGATGCCCGCAGAGCTTGCGACTCCATCTTGGCGGATGCTCACGAGACTGCAGAACTGATTAAACGCCGGGCGGAGGAAGAGGTCGCACGAGAACGTACACGACAGCGGATCCTTCTACGGCGTCAGGTAGTGGAGATGACGGTTGCCGCTGCGGAAAGCGCAATCGCCACTCTGCAGACCGACGAATCTCAGCGTGTGCTAATTCAGGCATTTACAGAGCGGCTTGGTTCCCGGCCAATGGAGAAAAACTGATATGTCGTCGTTGGATACCCGCGCCGCAAAAAGATATGCCGCTGCTCTGTTTCAGTTTTGCGTGAACGAAGGGTGCGTAGATGAAGTGTACGCAAACTTAAAGGCTGTGGACGATCTTATGCGTCAATCACCGCAGTTCAAAAACATGTGGTCGAGTCCGCTAATCCCTTCTGGTCGCAAACGAGCGATTATCGGAAAGCTGTTTGAGGGGAACGTTCATTCTGCAACTCTTGCTTTCTTACGTTTGCTAGTCGATAAGCGACGAGAGGATACCCTTGCGGAGATACCTGCGGAACTTGGGCAGCTTATAGACATTGCCGCGAACCGGATGCGAGCCGTGGCAACTTTTGCAGTACAGCCTACAGAGGATGAAATCGCAGGTATCATTGCAAGCCTTAAGCAGCGTACTGGTAAGGACGTTACGGTAAGCGTAAAGGTAGACAAGGCAATTCTTGGTGGGGTAGTGGTGCGGATGGATGATATTGTGTTGGATGGCAGCATCCGTGGATCGCTTGAGAAGATCCGTGAACACATGCTTGTTGAGGGATAAATTCCGTTGGGGAGGACGCGCGTGAGACGCATAGTTGCTGGAATGTGTGTATGCAGCTTTGTAGTAGCAACGTGTTTCACAATGGCGGCAACCAAGGAACTCGCGGTGAATTATTGGCCGCTGGTAGCCGGTAGTCGCTGGTCGATGCCTATCCCCGACGAAAATCCTGGCTGGGTTGTTACTTTTCATGTGACGAAGGTAGTTCCTAAGGCGGAAGGTGTTTCCGATGTATCGCTGGAGTACTCCATGAATGGCAATCAAGTGCAAAAAGAGGTTTACGAGGTTACTGCCGATATGATTGCCAGAATGAGCGGAGGGCCAAATGGGGGATCGGACTTTAATCCTCCGATGCCGGTAATAAAACTTCCAATGAATAGCGGTGCCTCGTGGAGCTGGAGCGGCACGATAGGCTCGGGGCTGCTGCAACACCCTGCCGCATCTCAGTTCTCGGTCTCCGGTCCCGTTGAAGTGACGACGCCGGCTGGTAAGTTTAATGCAATTAAAGTACATAGCGCATTGGTGCTAAGTTCTGGCAAGAAGTCGATTTCGCTGCCCAACGACACCTGGTATGCTCCCGGTGTAGGCATTGTTGAGCAGCAGGCTAAAGTGAACGGTAAGGTTCACACGTACTATCTTTCTAAATACTCTGTCAAGTAGAAGCAGGCGTGTACTTGTACACCTGCAAGGAAACGAGAACACAAACATATGGCAATCCGTCCTGAAGAGATTACATCAATATTGGAGCGCGAACTGCAGTCCTATACTCGGGAGATTTCCGAAGTAGGGGTTGGAACCGTGCTGCAGGTTGGTGACGGCATCGCTCGCATCTACGGCCTGCAGGAGTGCATGGTATCCGAACTGCTGGAATTTCTGGATGAGGCTGGTAATCCAGTAGCCGATGAAAACGGGAATATTATTCGCGCTATGGCGTTGAACCTTGAAGAGGATAACGTTGGTGCAATTATCCTCGGACCGTACAATGCCGTGGAAGAGGGTACCACAGTTCGCCGCACAGGACGCATTATCGAAGTTCCTGTGGGTGAAGCCATGCTTGGCCGCCTTATTAATGCGGCTGGCGACCCACTGGACGGCAAGGGACCAATCGTTACAGACCAGTTTCGGCCTATTGAAACTATCGCTCCTGGTGTTGTAGATCGTCAGCCTGTTAAAGAGCCGCTACAAACTGGTATTAAAGCCGTAGACGCACTCGTACCAATTGGCCGCGGCCAGCGCGAACTTATCATTGGTGACCGCGGTGTCGGTAAAACCGCCATCGCGCTAGATACGATCGTCAATCAGAAGGGCGGAGATGTAATCTGCATTTACGTAGCAATTGGCCAAAAGGCGACGACGGTGGAGAATGTCCGCCGCGCGTTGGAAGAGGCTGGTGCTATGGATTACACGATCATTGTCGCGGCTACAGCCTCTGATCCGGCACCAATGCAGTACGTGGCACCCTACACTGGGTGCACGTTGGGTGAGTACTTTAGGGATCAGGGTAAACACGCCCTTGTTATCTACGACGACCTGTCAAAGCAGGCAGTTGCCTACCGGCAGGTGTCGCTCCTTCTGCGACGTCCACCAGGACGTGAGGCGTACCCGGGTGACGTCTTCTACATTCACAGCCGCCTTCTTGAGAGAGCAGCGAAAATGCGAGAAGACTATATTATCGTATCTAAAACGGCGCCTGGTGACACCAAAACAGGAGTGGATGGGGTTGTTTACGAAGGCGGAGAAGGCCGCAGCCACGGTTCAAAGGTTCTTGCTGGCATGGCGGACAAAGACGGTCTTGAACTACGCCGCGTACCTGGAACGGGCGGCAGCCTAACAGCGCTTCCGATCATTGAGACGCTTGCCTCCGACGTCTCTGCATATATCCCTACTAACGTTATCTCCATCACAGATGGACAGATCTTCCTGGAACCAGACCTATTCTTCGCCGGTGTCCGACCCGCCATCAACGTGGGTATTTCCGTCAGCCGCGTAGGCAGGTCTGCACAGCCAAACGCCATGAAGAGCGCAAAGGTCGCTGGAAAGATGCGCCTTGACCTCGCTCAGTTCCGTGAGGTTCAGGCATTTTCCCAGTTTGCATCGGACCTGGATAAGGCGACACGAGATCAGTTGGAGCGCGGAATGCGGCTGGTTGAAGTGTTAAAGCAGGCACAGTTCAACCCAATGCCTATGGAGCAGATGGTTACCATTATCTACGCCGCCAACAATGGTTACATAGACGACGTTCCGGTAGAGTCTGTGCGCAAATTTGAGGAAGAGTTCCACCCATACATGGCGGCAAACTATCCAGATATCATTGAGAAGATTCGAGCAACTCGTGATATGGATAACGATACCGAGACCGCGTTGGGTAAAGCGATTGCGGCATTTGCGGCACAGTTCACACCGTAGGCTCAAACGCGAACTAATAGGCGGCCGACGAGAGTCCCTCGTTGGCCGCATTCTTAACAGCAGGCAGGGCGCAGATGGCAGGTGGCTCAAATCCTGAAATAGTGGAAGCTATTCGTGTGATAAAGGATGCACTCGCTCGGATTGACGAGCCTGTGGTAAAGTCCATGGCTGCAGTGCATGCCCTGGAGCGTGAGCTCAACGAAACTGTAGCTCGTCGCGATCAGTTGCTGGCAAAAGCTGCACAGGCAGAGCTTACTCTAAATCGTCCTGAGCTGGCAGTGACTCTTCGCAATGAGGCTGAACGACTGGGCGCGACGATTGAGGCCTTAACGGAGCAAACGCAGACCGCGCGAGTTGCTGCAGATGCAGTCCGTGAGCAGGCTCCGGCACGTCGACAACAGCTGCAACTGCAGCTTGCAGAGCTGATGCGGAAGTCTGTGGAGTACAGCGCGCAGGCCGCCGGCGCCGATAGCGAGTGGCAGCGTGTGAAACGGGTGCAAGGCAATTTAGATACTGCGGATTGGCAGATTAGTGGCGCCATCGCCGACGAACGAGCGGACAAACTGTTGGAGGAGTTGGAGGCTCGACTAAGCCGCCCTTCCGATCAAGCGGATGTGGTATCCCCGTTCGAGGGGGATTTACCGCCTGATCCGACTGCCACTGTTGCAGTACAGGAAGGTGCGCCACCTACCTCAACGGTTGTAAGAGCCGTTCCCGCTATCGCGAACGAAAGCAAGCCGAAAGGATTGACAGCCAACATGACTTCGGATAAAACCAGGTTGCGCGTAGCCGCTATCGGCACGGGCGGTATATTTCGCGGTGCTCACCTTCCATGCTATTTGGATATCCCGGACGCGCGACTGGCAGCACTATGCGACCCGGATCCCGAGGCACTAAAGCTTGCCAAGCGTAGATTAAATGGGCTTACCGAAGAGCGGGTGGCGAAGTTACGCGAACAACACGATGACGAAACTGCCGAGCGTCTCCTGCAGGACGTAAGCGATCTTAAGCTTTACTCCGATCTTGATGAGGTAATAGCCGACGGAAATACTGATTTAGTAGATATTTGCACGCAACCGTTTTTGCACGCTCCACTCGCTATAAAAGCTTTAAATGCTGGGCTGCACGTTATGTGTGAAAAGCCGATATCCCGCAGTTGGCTTGAGACCGAGGACCTTATTAGCACGTGGAATAGGACAGGTAGATTTTATCAACACAACGAAAACTGGCTATTCGAACCAGAATACTATACCGTTCGGAAGTTGATACAGTCCGGTGCAATTGGTGAACTTATCACCATGTTCCTTACGCAAGCTCACGGCGGCCCGGAGGGCCGCGCCGCGTTCTGGAACCCTGCAATGGGAGGCGGCGGGTCATTGCTGGACAATGGGATTCATGCGATTGGTGCGGCTTGGTTTGTCGCTGGTCTTAATCTACGTCCCCAGGTGGTGCGGGCTGTCGCGCCCTTTGGGATGTCTACCAGAATGAGCCAACGTATTTTAGATGGTCGCTATCAAGCGGTGCAGGTGGATGATGACGCACACATCCTGATTCGCTTTGAGGATGGCAGCACTGGATCCTGGTGCACTGCGCACATCGAGGGCTCATGGTCGTTCCAGGATAGCCCCCCCACGCAGTATATCGGTTCAACCGGGCGAATTGAGATGGCTCACAGTGATGGACGGCAGGTGGCTCGTGTTTTCGACTCTCACGGTAATCACTATGACGTCCCGGTTTCGGGGCCCACATGGGTTCATTGGCCCTCCTCGTTTTACGGCGAAATACTTAACATGGTTCAGTGCATTCGTGCAGGCGAACAGTCCATTATGACGCCTATGTTTGGTGCAGATTGCTCATCGATTGTTGGGGCTGCCTACCTTTCGGAGAAGTACGGCCGCAAAGCTGTCACACTGGAGGAGTTTCAACAGTTCGCGCATTCGATTGCAGCGAAATATCCCGGTGACAAAGCTGCCGCAAACGATGCACTTGTAAATGAACTGCTTAGCGCAGTTCGCAAATAAATCTGTTCAGTTCAAGGATAACTTTACTAGATGGCAACCATTCGACAGGTTCGACAACGAATTCGCGTAGCGAAGAATATCCAGCAGATTACCAAAGCAATGAAAATGGTAGCTGCCGCTCGATTGAAACGCGCGCAGGAACATGTGCAGGCGGCAAGGCCCTATGCACAATCGCTTCGTGAGATCATGACCAGTGTCGCCAGTGCGGCCGGTGGCGAGGTTCAACATCCCCTCCTTGAGCAGCGTGACACGAAGGTAGTTGCGTTTTTCATAGTGACCAGTGACCGTGGTCTGGCTGGATCGTATAACTCGACGATGTTTAGGCGGGCCGCAGAACTGTTGAGGCATTATGACAAAGCCAACGTAAGGCTGTACATTGTGGGGCGCAAGGGCATTCAGTTCTTTTCGCGCCGCGGATACAATGTGGCGGGACAATTCTCCTTGGGCAGTGTTGTTACGATTGCGGATGCCCGTAATATCGCCGGTACCCTTCGCACGGCATTTGAAAGCGGCGAGGTGGATCAGGTGACTATGCTATACACGAGGTTTTATACCGCCATTACTCAGAAAGCAGTGGATGTGCAGTTATTACCCATTCAAACTCCCGCAGCCGCTGATGCCTCGGAAACGCAGCAGGAAGACTTCATTTTTGAGCCCGATGCTGGCCGCCTACTTGCGTCTCTTCTGCCTCGTTACCTCGAAGGTCAGGTGTTTCAGGCGTTGCTTGAGTCTTCCGCTAGCGAACATGGATCCAGGATGACCGCTATGTCAAGCGCTACCGATAACGCTGGCAAGATGATACAAACGCTCACTCTACAAATGAACCGCGTGCGCCAGGCAAATATTACACGCGAAATCTCGGAAATCGTAGGTGGTGCCGAAGCGCTGAAGGGCTAAACCGTGTCTGGTGTTGCTAGTGACACGCGGTGTACCGCATTTGATACCGGCTGCGACACCACTAAGTCATTTATTTATATTGTATTAAACTTTGTCACCGCACTTTATAGGTATCATTACCTAAAGCGTGTTAGCAGTTGGATGCAAGGGCACCCATGATGCCGAGGGAGGCAATGGCGCTGTGCGAAAGGTCCTTACATTTACTAAAATGCAGGGCGTGGGCAACGATTTTGTAGTTGTTGACGGCTCTGACAAGGGTGACTGGGATTGGTCTGCTCTCGCGGTAGAACTGTGCGATCGACGCTTTGGCGTGGGAGCGGACGGTCTGCTGGTTGTGGAGCCAACGAATCGCGCAGACCTCCAGATGCGTATGTACAATCCCGATGGGACGCCGGATGTTTGCGGTAATGGCCTGCGTTGCGTTGCACGTTATGCTCTAGAGCGGAAGCTTGTGGCTGTATCGCGCTTCACGATCCTCACACTCGCAGGCACCCGTGAGGTTTTCGTAGACACTGCTAGTAGCCATAGTCCGGTTACTGTGGCCATGGGCGACCCACGTCTTAGGGCGGTGGATATACCCATGACGGATGCGGGTGATACAGTGCTCGACTATCCATTGGTTTTACCGAACGGTTCCTGTATTTCTATTTGCGCTGTAAACACTGGTTCCTCGCATGTGGTGACATTTGTGCCAGAGCTACCCGACGATGAACGGTTTTTCACTGTAAGTCCTCTGGTTGAACACCATGAAATCTTCCCGGAACGCGTAAGTATAATGTGGGCAACAAAAGTACATGACGGATTCAATATTCGCATTTGGGAACGTGGCGCAGGCGAAACCTGGGGATGCGGAACGGGGGCATGTGCCGTTGGTGTAGCTGCAGTTCTTCAGCAACTCGCCAAGCCGGGCGAGGAAGTGCAGGTTCATGCGAAAGGCGGAACCCTACAAATTTGCTGGTCACACAGCACAGGCATCACGATGACGGGCCCGGCCGAGACTGTATTTGAGGGAACCATAGCATTGGCGTTGTAACACTCAGAGTGTGTTGATGGTAAAGTTTCGGGTGTACGTTCAATCTGCCAGTTATTCGCTCAGTCTTGATTAATTAAAAGCTTATCGGGAATTTTGGGTGGACTACATTAGCGTCGTGTGGGTCATGTGGGCTCTAGAAACGGGTAGCCGCTGATGGTTCGCGTAATCTCCTGGAACATTCACGGTGGTCGCGGGATCACTGGGAGGCGCAATACCAACGGAGCATTCAGCCTGATTAATCGCTTCGATCCCGATGTGGTTTGCTTGCAGGAGGTACACCGCTATCTACCTTGGGGCGCGTGGGAGAACCAACCGCGCAGGCTGGCACAACAATTAGGCATGCGAGTGTGGTATATGGGATGCCTTCAATTTGCCGGGTTGGGTGAGGGGATTCTTATAGCATCCAGGCTATCCTGCGATTCAGTCACCAAACTGGCCCTTCCCTCTGTGGGCGAGCCGAGGGGATTACTAGCCGTGCGGTTAAGGCTGTCTAACCAGCTGCCACTCAATGTAATGTGTACCCATTGGGGCCTGTCCACTGCCGAACGTACGGCTCAGAGCGAAATAGTCCGGCGCAAAGTCAACGAGCTAGATGGAGCAGTTGTCCTTTGTGGCGACCTCAACGAGAGGGCTGACCTTGCACCCGTAAGCGAAATTGCAAACTGCACGCGCTTACGGGACACTTTTTACGATGAGCCAAAATCCACGTATCCTTCGGACAACCCATCCCATCGCATTGACTATTGCTTCGCATCGCCGGAGTTGACGGTTCGCTCAACGCACCTCTTAGGTAGCGGATGCGAATCTGATCACCTGGCGATCGCATTAGAACTGGACTTTGCCAAAGATGCGAGATTGCGGCACGAAATTGCGTAGGTAAACAGGCCCATAATGGCGAATAGATGCTTGACCGCTAGAAACTACCTGGTAGGCGGATTTTTGGCATGGTTACTGACATAGATATATTCTGGAAGCGTTTGGCACCAAGTTTTACGAATAACTTTTTATAGGATGAGTTACAGCAACCGGCATGGGCTAACTTGAGCTATCGTTCACCGCCCGTTACGCTAACTTATAGTCCTAGTACGGTACAATTAGGTCCTTAAGGTGGCATGTGAAATGGTTGTTAGACAAAATCATCGCGCTATGCGATCTGCATGGACAAATTTACGCATTCAGTGAACTTTACGCACATTGTGCGACATGAGTTTAATTGGCTGAGCGCGGGCTGAACCGATTTGCATCGTTGACGTGAAGGAGATTGTTGCTGTGGCATTAAAACAGAAATTGCTGTTTCTCTGCTCGGCATCGCCTAGCTTAGAAAGCTCCATTGGCAGCTGGGCAATATATGACGGGACCGGGGCCGAGAATCATACCACGGGTGATAGCGACGCACCGCCATACACGTCGGTGCTGCATGCTATGAGGGATGGCTGGAGGGTAATTCAGGTGCCGCAGTTACTACCGCCGCAGCCAGGGTACGAGCTTTCCACATCCTACATGAAATTCGAGTATGTTCTTGAAAAGCTGGAGGAGGCACAATAATGACTGCCAGTAATCTACTCAACACGGTACAGATAGCGAACTTTGTTGCGGATGGTCTCTTGGTATTTGATGAGCTTGTGCCCGACAACATCAATCAGCAAGTTATGCGCGAACTAGATGAAAACCAGATCCAGGGCCGGGCCGGCGTCGCCGGGCAATACCTAAGTGAATTGTGGTCGAACTCGCAGGGAATTGGTGCGATGCTTAGGTTGCCCGCCGTTCAGGGGATCATTAAGAGCCTGGTGGGTCCAAATTCTCTATACGACCATCACGCTGCCCACAGGGTTCCCGCGCGACACAAAGAGGGTCAGTTTTGGCATGTCGACGCTATAATTGACGTTAGAACTCATTTCGACATCCAGCTTTTCTACTTTCCCCATGACACGCCTCGTGAAATGGGAGGCACTCTTTTCTTACCCGGAAGCCATTTTAGACGGGCACATGAATTTGATATTTCCCGCTATCAGAATTTTAGAGGTCAACTGCCAATTGTATGCAAGGCTGGCACTCTCGTGGCTGGCCACCATGGCTTATGGCATTGCGCTCAACCAAATCACACGGATGCCATGCGTTATATGATAAAGGTTCGCATAAATCCTACAGTAAGGCAGAAGCTGCTTTGGGATACCAGTGACTTGAACAATCCTGAGGTGTCCAACATTCTATCACGAAATCATCGTTGGTACGGTGATGACGATCGTCTGGAAGTATGCAATCGCATTAAGTTATGGCGCTTTCTGATTGACGACGACAGCTTCGATGTGAACTATTGGCTCACTCGCATTGAAAATCAACCGGCATAGAGGCTAATCGGGACGTATCCCTTCTTGAAGCTCCCGCTCGTGTAACTGCGTGTTCTGTGGGAAGTACTGCTGGGCGCGGAACAAGGACCGCCGCATATTAGGTAGCTGGCCTGTAGCGAGTAGATAGCGGCCGATTTGGTCTGCTTGTGCGCCGGAGAGCCGGCCATGATTTTTCATAACTTGAGGATTTTCGTATGTGTGGCATGGAAGGCGCCTCGTGGAACCAAGCGAAATATGAGTGCCGCCTCGTACATATAAACACTGCCTTCATGGCGCGGGCCAATCCTAGCGGTACTGTTCGCCAGACATAACCGGCGAAGTGAGAGATTGAGCGAATCGATACCAGGTGATGAATTCGTTTGGTAACATCTCGGCACATGTTGTTGTCAAGGTGTACCGAGATGTCGGTCCTCTAGCCGCGAAGTATATTGATTTCCGCTGCTGCGGCGTAGCCACCTGAACCTGCCATAGCGGTAATCCGGATCCATTTGGCTGTGACCGGTGGAAACCTCAGCAGCTTCTGCGACGAGTTATCCGGCCACGCTCCGGAGGCAATATCCGTAAATGCATGCCCGTCCAAGCTTACAGCTACCACGTATTGCGTTATGTCCCCATTGTGATTGCCATCTTGCCGCGGAAGGTAAGTTAACCCAGCAACTTTTGCAGGCGCTGAAAGCTCAAGCGTGATACTTTGTGGGAGCTGCACAGGAGAAGGGGTATACTTGGTGTGCCAGAACGTGTCGGCGTCACCATCCGTGGCGAATGAAGCCGCATACCCCGGTTCGAAACTCGTAGCAGTTGTTTTGATGCCGGTAAGTGAAATTGTTTGAGACTTAACTGCAGTGACGGTGAAATTCTGGAACTCTGCATGGCACCATTCGCTCACCTGGTAGCCCGCAAGCCCCGAGGCGTAGGCATCGTCATGGAGTTGGTGGACGACGTTCTTACCGTCGATCCAGGCACTGATACCATCCAGCGAGAACCGAAGTGCAAGGTGATGCCATGTTCCTGCTGGGTATCGCCCGGTGCCCGCTGCCAAGACGGTGGCTTTTTCGCGTTTTAGTCTGAGAAGTTGCCACTTGCCATTGGTGGCTATTCTAAGATGGTAGCCGCTAATCACGTTGCTCACGCCATACGTGCTTTGCATTCTGCCAACCAGGTCGACATAACCGGCTTGCTCCAGCATGACATCGCTGGAAACCGTGTAGTTCCGCCAGCGCCAATCGCCAACAAGAGTACTGGGATCTCCACCACCGTCCCAGAATATCGGTGACGTTGTTATTTCCTGCCGTAGGCATCGGCCCGCACGACCTCCTTTTGCTTTTGCGATATCGAATGTGCCCTGCTGATCACTAAAAAGGTGAGGAGTGGCCCCAAGTGGGTAATTCTGGAACGTCTCGTGAAACGGCAGAGGAAGGACGCGGCTAGGAGGCGCAGTAAAGTGACCGTGGTGCTGACCACCCAGCGTAGAAACCGAAAGTATTTCCCCCGGCTGCAGAGTTACGGTAAAATGGCCGTTATTAGGCACTATATTTGGCTGTCGCACAAACCAATCAGCGGGATGTAACGACTTCAGGTTAGTAGTCCTGCATACCAAACGGTTCGAGCGCAAGCCGCCCGCTATGGAGCAATCAAACGTAACGCTGGATTTGGCGCCGATGGTTTCGAATATCATGCTGAAATCTTTACCATCGGGCGATTTAAGTGCTACGCAACTACCAGCTTGTGGATCGTTATGCACATATTTGCAGGCGCCATCAAGATATTGCCACCCTGGCTGCACAAACTGTGTGGTTTGCGCTACTGTCCATATAGAAGGACCTACTACATAGTGACCAGACCACGGCTCATTCGCAAGCATGAGGCCGTCGTTTTTGTAGGGCAGCCCGCCGTAAACAGACCATATTGTAGACCAGTTAATGTACGCCGTAATACGACCAGAAATGTAACCTTCATTAAATGATTGTGCTAGGGCAGGGGCACCTGTGTCATAGGGTTGAGAGCCCATTTCGCTCTCCCAAATGGGTTTTCCAATTGTGAATGCTGGGCCCTCACCACCTGCCATACCCAGCTTTGTAAGCGCCGGGTAGTGGACGCCAACTATGTTGAAGGAGTCACGGAACTTGGTATCATTAGCCGCGGCAGATGCCGCATTCCAAGCCCAGCTGTCGTCGGCGATGATTTGTATGCTGCCTAAACCAGCACGATCTAGCGACTTCCTAAAGGCTTCGTACCATCCGGTGTTAAATCCTCGCTCATTCCACCCGCCCAGGTAATTAATTCTTAGACCATAATCCTTTCGAGCGTGCTTCACCCAGTTAATAATCGTCTCAATATTGCGGTCTGTCCAGGGGTCCTGATGATATGGATTAACCCAGCCCGGTGCTCCCCATTCCAAGCCATACAGTTTGATTGAAGGATTCAGTAGTTTGCTCTGCTTCATTAGCCACCACTCGTATCCACGATGAAAGTTATGATCGGTGGGGGTTCGTTGGGCAGAAGGCTCTGAGCCGTCAGTGGAGTTCATATCGCCGCCGATTTCCACTTTGTTTATCTGCAGTGAAGCGCCAAAATGTGGTTTAAAAAGGTAGTCCAGAATCTGTTGGCGCTGAGTTGGAGGATAGTCGATGAGTAGGCGTGAGCTTGCGCCAGCTGAGAGCGCGCCGATGCCATGGAATATCCGTCCTTTGTCGTGACCATTCACCAGTATATTGGTGGCTGGCGCTGGCTGGGCCCCAACGCTAATTGCCTTTACACACAGCGCTGCAACCGCTGCCTTAAAGAGTCTTAATCGCATAGATTCACGTATTAACCTTTCTACTGAACATTCGTACTGACTGGTACAGCATCCGACATAAGCTCTGCTTCAAGTTGTTCCAGCGTTTTGCCACGAGTTTCGGGCAGTGAAACCAGAATGAAGATGAAACCTGCCGCACATATTGCAGCATACAGCCAGAAGGTACCAGCGGGACCGAGGTAATGGTTGAGTGGCGGGAACGTAAGGGTTAGCACGAAACTTGCTGCCCATAGGGCAGTAACGGATACCGCAACTGCTGCACCTCGGACACTGTTTGGGAATATTTCCGAAATGACGACCCATGTTACGGGAGCAAGTGACGAGGCATAACAGGCGATGGCCGCTAAAACCAGAATCAGCATTGGCAAGCCGGTTAGGTGAATAAAATATCCAAATCCCAGGCATGTGTAGATCAGTGCGAGGCCGCATGAGCCCATGAGCATTAGCTTGCGACGGCTGACATCAACAAACCGCAAGGCTGCGAGAGTGAAGACCAGGTTCATTGAACCTGTCATAACTATATATTTAAGGGTGTCGGACAAGTCATAACCTGCACTTTTGAAGATGCTGTTGGCATAGTTAAATATGACGTTGATACCGCACCACTGCTGGAAGACAGCCAGTACTATACCGAGTACCATAACTCGTCGTAACCGCGGCGACATCAGCTGTGAAATGGTCACGTTGCTGCTTGCTTCCGCTGCCAGCGACTTGTTCACGTCTGCTATCTCTGCTGCTGCGTAATCTTTACCACCAATGCGGGTCAAAACAGCCACAGCCTGCGACGTTTTGCCCTTCTTAATGAGCCAGCGGGGGCTTTCTGGTACTGCAAACATCCCGACAAAGAAACCTGCAGCAGGGATCGCAGTGAGGCAAAACATCCATCGCCAGCTTGTGCGCCCAAACCACGAATTAGCTATCTGGTGGACAGAGGCATGCGCCGGCAAATCTCGCACAATGTACCAGTTGATTATTTGAGCCATTAAAATGCCCACGACGATTGTTAGCTGGTTGATTGATACCAGCCTTCCGCGCATCATCGCAGGCGCGGCTTCTGATATGTACAGTGGAGACAGGGCGGAGGCCAAACCGATGGCAACACCCCCCAGAATGCGCCACAATACGAACATGTCGATATTAGGCGCCAAACCGTTACCTAATGAGGTAACGACGAAGGCGACAGCTGCCGCCGAAAGTATTGGTTTTCGCCCGAATCGCTCGCTGAGGCCCCCGGAGATCAGGGCGCCAACCAGACATCCTACAAGGGCACAGCTGTTAATCCACCCAGAGGCCACCGAGGATACAACGTGAAAATAGGCTTCAAAAAATGCCCTTGCGCCTCCAATTACCACCCAATCGTATCCAAATAGCAGCCCGCCCAAGGCCGCAACACTGGATATGATCCAGATATACTTGCTGCCGTGTTGTGGACGGACTTCAGTGTCTTGCCTCAAAGCATTGTCCCCCTAGACGACTTTATTTCTGCAAGTAAATCTGTCGCGCCAGCATGTGAAGCATCAGCGGCGAGTATGCCGACCAGGATATCCTCCGCTTGTTCGCGTTGCCCGCGCCCGTATAGTGCCTGGGCGCATAGAAAATGCCCGCGGATGTGTTGCGCTGCCTGGACATCTTCGTTGAAGAGGAGCATGCTGGGTAGAGAGGTCGCGAAATAATCTATGTCCGCAGAGGTTGCCAGTAGAGACTCCCCATAGGAATGCAGCTGACATAGCAGCGTATCCGCCTCGGCTTCGCGATCAAGTTTGCGTAATGCAAGCGCCGAGTAGTAGGTCATTTCCGAAAATGTCTGCACGCTCATCCCCTGAAAATCACCGCGAAAGTCCGCAGTGCGTCTAAACATTTCCTCGGCCTCTTTAGAACGGTTCAGCCGTTCCAGCGCACAGCCATACCAGTACCAAGCATCGGATGCGTTCGCTAGAATGTGGCGGGCCTCACTAAGGTTTTTCGGTGGATGCAAAGCATTTCTGAAAGCTGATTCGGCCTCATCATAATCGCCATTCTTGAGGTGGATGCGGCCCAATGCGAGGTTCGCGCGTACCCATTGACCTAGTACCATTCCTTCGCCACCCTCCCAAGGCTGAAATGCTCGTGTGCGAAGTACCTCAACTGCCTTTGTGTATTCGCCCGAATGGCAGAGGAGTGAGCAATACTCGATAGTGAGATCATCGCGCTCTGCTACCACGTTGAATTGGGTGTCTAATTGTATTTTGCGTGCGGCGGGTGAGCGACCGATGCGCTTCCAAAGTTGATCTCGCTCGTACCAGAGGCGCGCATCGTTAGGGCTGGCAGTGATCGCTCGATCATAGGCATCGGCGGCACGGGTATGGTCACCTAGAACATTAAAATATGCCATCCCCAGGCACCGCCAAATGCGGCTGTCGGTCTCATCCAAATCGGCGCCTTTTCGCCAGTGTTCTATCGCCTCGCCGTATCGCTGCCAGCTGTAGAGCAGGCAGCCAAGAAGCCAGTGTGCGCGGCCGTCATAAGGATTAGCATCGATAGCGGAAGTCAGCACAGCCTCATCAATGAGCCGCGAGGGGAAGCAACAGTCGGAGTTGCACTGCTGTGCTCGCTGCCGCCACTTTCTGGCTTCGGCGTCACTGGCCTGGCGTTCGTAAAGCCATGCAAGGGTATAGTAAACCATAGGTTCTGAACCAAGCGTTTGGGTCGGTAGATCCCGCGTTGTTTCGCGTTCCAGCTCCCCACGAAGACTGGTGAGCGCTGTAATGGACCAATCGTAGAATCCAGCCTCAGCCAGCTCGTGAGCGATATCAAGGCCAACCTGCGCGTTGCTGATAACCATACCGTTGTTCAAAAACCATGAGAGGCGATCTACCATATCAAACAACCGAACTCGATGAAGGTGCGATATCGATTTGTTCACTCTATTCAAGCGTCTTAGTGCGAGGGTGAGCAAGCTTAACACACTGCTATTTTCATCATCGTGACGCAGTGCATTTTGCAGTAACGCAGTTGCTTCCTCCCACTGGTGCCGCCGGCATAACAGCTGAGCTGCTGCAAAACTAGCGGCGGCGACCCATGGCTGATTCCAGGCAGCCTTGTGAAATGCTTCCAGCGCCTCTGTAATTAATGCCTCAACTCCTGGGTGTTGTGGCGGCAACCGGTCTGCTTTGCAGCGCAGTACCAAGCCCAGAAGGTAGTGTGCCTCACCATCTAGCGGATTAGCATTTCGCTTTGTAAGTCGCCTAACTGCACGCTTAAGTAGGTCCTCCGCCTCGTTTAACCGTCCGCGCTTAAAATTCCATTCTGCCATTGCCGTGGCGCATCGCGAGTCATCTGGATCTCTGCGCAAGGCCTCTTGCCAGTACGGTACCGGGCTGCGGGTGGCGTGACGGTATTGGTGAAGGTGGAGACCAATAAGGTAAAGCTCGTCATTACTACTGCAATTCTCTGGCAGTACGGGTTCTTCTGCAGGTTGTACATCTGTTACTGGAACAACATCTGCAGGTGAAAAGTCTATGAGAACCGATCCTGCTTTGCCTCTTACAACGACCCTAAGATCATTCTCTGTGTCATCCGCTGCAAGTTCCACAGTCGTGATAAAGGGCGCACCTGGCAAGATTGTCCTAGTGAATGAGGATAGGGCAGTCTCGTTAAGCAGAATCGAAACTGAACAGTCCTGCGCTTCTGATGCAACGGAAATTCCTACTGTGGCAACATTTCGCTCTACCGTTACACTAAGTGCCCCATGCTGGTTTGCATAGGTTGCGGGACCAATCTTCTGGATGGGATACCAGTACTGATCCCAAACACGAGTTTCACCGGGCATTAACCAGGAGAAGTCGGGTTGATTATCGGTAAACACGCCAGCCATAAGTTCGATATACGGCCCGTCGTTGTCGGTAAGATTTCTATCCCAGCAGTAACCAAACTCGTGATTGCCCCAAGTCCACTGCTTTTTCCCGGGTGATATTGCAGGATCCGCGTAGTGTACAATACCAGCCTGTTGCTTGTGGTCGTATCCGCCGAAGAATCCATACCGCGACCCTATACACATGTATGATGTTGGTACGGGGATGTTCGCGTACCAGGACAGATCATTTGGGGGATAAGTAATTGCCAAACCGCTATCGCCGTTGCAGGCAGGTGGCACGAATTGGCTTGGGCACTCGTCGTGTGGCACCCCGTGCAGGGCTCTGTTGCCGTAGTTAATACCGTAATACATACCGTTACACAGCGGAAAAGTGCTGGTGGCACGCCGCGCGTGGTCGGCCACTGCGGTTACATCGGGCGGGAAAAATGATTGGTACTGCTCGTGTACCCTTGTTGCGGCATTTGCCCACCAAAGAAATGATTGAACCAGCGGGGTACGATTGCGCACCCGCACTTTTAGGTGTACTGTGGCGGCGTTGGGATGTACACATATTCCGTGCATGCCCTTCATTCTTGTGATGGTGTCATGGTCGCTGCACCAGACGGTTACGGAGCCATCTTCATGGTTCTCAATTTCTACATCGGTTGGTAGGAAGGTTGCGGGGCGATGATGCTGAGGCCAGTTAAATTCAATTCCGCCGGAGATCCACGGCCCAGCCAGGCCCACAAGTGCTGGTTTGATTACATTTTGGCGGTAGATCACATCATAGTCGTTGGTGAGGTCCTGAACAATATGGATGCGGCCGCCGATTTCTGGCAGGATTAACACGCGAATGTATTTGTTTTCCAACCAGATTCCATCCCACTCACGTAAGCCCGAAGATTCTGCTATGCGACTGGTTACCGGTAGGGGGTAGACCGCACCGCTGCTTCCCTGATACACGCGCCTGTCAAGAAAGGCTGGATGCTTTTCCGGGCGATAAGGCATATAGGTTTCTAGCCCAATCTTCTCACGCCATACCTGCACAGGCGGTATTTTACCGGAAGTGGCCGGTTTAGATCGCTTTGCTTGCATCCCATTCTCCCTGCTTGGCGGGTACAGCGTTGAACTCGTTCACTCAACCTGGATTTCTGGTACCCAAATGACGTTGAATTTTACTTGAATCACGGGGTGCATTGCAGTGCAATAATCTGCTATAAACTTATAGAAAACTGCTAAAGTGATAGAGTACTCGAAATTATGATTAGAGATCGCATTGCACTTGACCTACCAGCATATCTGCATTTGCTCGCAGGTCACTACTTTCAGGATGGCTCGTACTACTCCACTAGGCCCGACGGCACGGATGACTGGCTGCTCATTGCGACGGCGGCGGGTATGGGGCGGTTTGTGGTTGAGGACGAGCCGCTTCTATATGCGATTCCCGGCAGAGTGGCATTGCTCGCGCCGGGTCAGGCACATAATTATCGTACTGACCCCGGGGCCGGTAGTTGGGAATTGCTGTGGGTGCACTTTCATCCTCGACCACATTGGTTTGAGTGGCTGGAGTGGCCGCGTCACCCGAATGGAATCATGAACCTGGATTTTTCCGAGGTGGATTGGGATGAATTCGTCGGGTGCTTCAAGCGAATGTACGCCTGGGCGGCTAGTGCGGCGCCGCATGGCTGCGAACTCGCGATGAATGGACTGGAGGAGTTGCTGCTAAGGTGTCACAGCCTTATTCTGCAACGACGGGATAATTGCGACGCAAGGGTGCTGGACGTTATTCAGTACATTCATCAGCATCTGGAGGATGATCTCTCGGTGGATGTACTCGCCCAGCTTGTATGCCTGTCGTCCTCTCGGCTAGCTCACCTGTTTCGGTACGAAGTAGGTATTTCACCGGTGCAGTACCTGGATTTACAGCGAATGGAGAAGGCAAAGCAGCTCCTCGTTCGTACCAGGCTCCCGATTGGCGTCATTGCGACACAGGTTGGGATGGATCCGGTCTATTTTTCGCAACGCTTTAAACAACATACCAACTTGAGCCCCAGGACGTACAGAAAGCAACTGCCCTGCAATAACGTACGGAACGACGTTGGTGATAGAAGTATGCTGGCGCAACCGGTAGGTTCATGTAGCGGTGGTTCTAGGTGAGTGAGTTTGTTACCGGAATTATTGTGTAATCGCGCTGCGATATTGCGGTAGTAGGCGGTTGACCAGGGGTTAGCTACGACTGGCAGTTAGTTTACAAAAAATGCTCGCATGCTTGGCCCCCACCGGTAGTATTGTGTGCTGTGGTAAGAATCCAGCAATCCACCATGAAGGTGGTTGGGCGAAGGCGTCGTGCTTGACTTACAGATATCCAGCCCCAATGTACTCACGCGAGTCTCATTGAAATAGACGCGGACAAACCAATGGCGCTTCAACGGATGGAACACAGTAGTATAAACTGAGCCAAATCCGCACTTCCTCAGCGATCGCTGAACGCATTCAGGTAACTCGCTTTTGTAAATGTCTGCACTACGGGGTGCCTGCACGTAGTACTTTTGCTTGGATGATACCTGTTAGAGTGGAACCGTAAGAATGTGATCTGCCCATTCCTGCAAGTACGGCCGGCCACAAAGCTGGTGAACTCGAAGCTTCAAACCGAGATCTGCACAATCCGTGTACATACTGGTAACGAAATACAAAACAGGTGCGATGAGCACACATGCCGTCAATGCCGCTCCTGTTGAGCGCCTTAGTCGTATTAGTTTGTCGAATGACAAACATGACGACAGCCCAAAAATGACCGCCAGAATGGCTGGTTGCAAGAAATCACAAATAAAACCAAAGCCTGTACCCGCGAATCCCCAGCTAAACGCACCGCAGCAAAAGACTGGTTCAACTATCATCCACAAAACCTGGCGCTGGATAATGCTAACGAGTTCTGGCTCGGTTGGCCAATCGCCAAGGCAGCGCAGATACTTTCTCATTGACGAACGCAGCCAATATAGAATGGCGGGTCACCAGGTTTCCAAACAATCTTAAATACTGCGCGGTTCGTTGTTACTGCCGACCAGGGGCCATCTGGAATTACCGGGCAATTATCCAGGTATTTCGCCGTCAACGTGGTGTCCGGCGTCGTAGCTGTTGGCCAACTAAGGTAGCCAGCATCCTCCCGGGCAGCTGCGGTCAACACATTCATACAAAAATGTAGCCACTTCCAGTCTCTAATTACGTAGTTCATTAGCGAGTCGCTGAGGTCACACAGCTTGTCCAACACGCCAAAAAGAACGTAATTGACATCCCACGGCATATGGCACCGACCGCGAACAGATACAGAGGGAGAAGAGTTACCGGGTACAGCGCACCCGTTGTTCGCGTAATCGGGTATCCATCGCCATTTCTCATCACCCGCCTGCGCACTCAATTGTACGATATCCCATGCGGACCCCTACAGAAATGGATTCAATGTCGTCAGGGCATCGCAATGTTTCATCTTGGAAACAGGATTACAAGGTTTGAATTTCGCGTTAACCTTGGTCAATGTATTTGTGAGCAGCAAAACGATCCTTGGTCCACATCAGGGTTTCCTGAACAGGCGGCACGGATTGTTGCTATCTTTCCAATTGGATCATTTAAAACCTGCGGCATAACCTGGGCGTACAGGTAAAGGTTACGCACTACATGGATCGGGTCCTCGCTAAGCCACCGGTCTGTGCCCACCGCCAGCCAGCGGGCGCGCACGTACTGCACGGCGGTGCTGTCGCGGTAGTAGCCGTACTCGCCTACGTACCGGTAGGCGTTGGTGCTGCCGTTACCGCCTTGCCAAGCGGTGCCAAAAGCCAGGTAGGCGTACGCGTCCGTAACCGCGCCGGCAGGGTTGGTGAGTATTGGCGTGCTGCCCTGGCTGTCGAAACCGTAAAACGATGACGACGGCGAGTTCCAGCTATCCACCAGCTGCGCCTGCTGCCACTGCGATACCAGGCCGCCCCACGTACCCGGTTTGTAAGCCGGCAGCTACGTTATGGCGTTTGTCCATACCTTGGATAGGTTTTGATGCCGCCTCGTAACCAGCGTTGTATGCGCGGATAAAAGTCTCATTGATTATGTGGTCATTCGGTGCGTGAAGTATTCTATTTAATAACGGCATCGACCGCTTGTCTTGAGTCCCGTTTACGTTAATGTTAAAGCCAATATAAACTTCTATCATGGCATTATCCCTAGCGAAGGTCTTACGATAATCGGTCAAATTATGTACGCAGTCGTACTTTCCGCGGGAGAACGCGTACCTATAGACATCTTTTATGAGACCTGCACTATCGCTGGTGTACTTTGTTGGGGCGTTGGTATATGCTTCAGTGCGCTTGACGGTCCGCCTAATTACGCCCTTTAAAAGTAGATTTGCCACCATAAGGAGTGCGCCAACAATTACGACAGTGGAGCAACATAATGTTAAACGCTGGCTTCGGTTTTTAAGTTTTGCTTCCCGATGGCTGGCTCGGTTCATAATGGTCCACCCGGCAATCCGCCCTTCTTCGGAACGCAACATAGGTCTTGGCCAAAATGAATTCGCATCTTTAAGCTGCCACCAGACGGCGGAAATGATTTACCCTTACCACTACACACGGTATTACAGACCGATTTTTTGCAGAGGCTCAATCCTGTTTGCTCAGCGACGACCATAGCGTCACAACATTTGGCCGGCTCACCCTTGCATCGGGAACAGATTCTATTCGCTTGCTGCCACTCGGTAATGTCGCGGTTTACCCAGTGATGAAACATGCATTTGTTTAGGCAGTCCATGCACATGCGCATGCCCTTTGTGAAATCGTGGATTGTAATGATGTTGCATACCATAGCAGACACCCGGCAAGCACAATTGTCAAACCATAGTCCGGTCTTTTTAGCTGCTGCACAATATTCGGCGGTTCGATTTCTACAAGCTCCCGGAACATAGTGGCATTTTAGCCCGCTCGGGTCCCGCCTAGCCACCGGTTCATTGCCCACATAGCGGTAGAGGTTGAAGTCGTCAGCCCCGAAGCGCAGCGGGTCCTCGCTAAGCCACCGGCCTGTGCCCACTGCCAGCCAGCGGGCGCGCACGTACTGCAAGACGGCGCTGTCGCGGTAGTAGCCGTACTCGCCTACGTACCGGTAGGCGTTGGTGCTGGTTCGCCAGCCAGACTGAACAGGCGTAAACTAGCCAAGCAGCTCCGGCCAGCTACTTACGTCTAACACTCGCTCTATGAGGCTCTCTATACGGCTCAAATCATCTATTGAACTGATTTGTGAGTGAATATCACTGCCAGCGGCACCAAATCGCCGCTCGCCAAGCCTTATCAGTAATTTGCGACCCTCTTCCAGGCCACCTTCTGCTTTGCCTTCTGCCTTACCCTCTCGGCGACCTACAAGTTTGCCCTTCCTTATTCCTTCTTCTAGAGTCGCCATGTAGGTCGTTGAATCTTTAAGATCTAGCATAATACCTCCCATGAGCTGGTTCGCCTGCTCATTACTCATCGTCAATCCCAACAAGTATCTCGTTTTTTCCCAAATCTCAAGGCGATCGGAAATCGATACGCCTTCAACGTTTAGCCGTTCCTGCATTTGGTGAAACAGGCTTGGCAGATCGCCGTTAGGTACCGAACATAATGGCGCCAAAGGCATCATATGCACAGGTTGACGTATGACTGTTATTGCATCCACTTCCCAAAGACGCACTATATGATACGCGAACCGGATGCCCCTTGATTCCAGTACGCCGCTT
>DAIDKH010000038.1 GCA_027450145.1 Chthonomonadaceae bacterium
GTACATGAGGGTTGTGTACGCGGAGAAGTCGTAGTGTCCTTTTACTCGCTCGGTGCCTTGCCACGAAAAATCCATGCGTATCCACTTAAAGCCCTCGGCCGCCAAAAGCTTCATCTCGCCTTTTGCCGGTGAGGTGAAATGAATGTTCACTCCAAGGGACGCTGGTACTCCAGGTTGGGGCAGGGGATACCGCTCGCGATAATCGTTGCCTGCAGCCGATGCCGCAGCGCACCGAGACAAGGCCAGAAATGTTGCGCCCAACACAACCAAAGAAGCCGTACGCAAAGTCGCCTCCATCTTTCCACTGCAAATTTGTAACCGTAGGTACGCGCAGGCTCCCGGTACCTATCGTAAGTAAAATGGGGATGCTGCGCACGACTACTTACCGCCGAATCACACCTGCACTTAACCTCGCGCTAGTTGCTAGCATGTTAAATAAGCTGTTCAAATTATCCTTCTTTACCTAGTTTGTGCTCCAATATTGGCAGGTCAATCTGTATATTTGGAGCGCTATCAATTAGCTCCTATCGTTAGGATGCGCCATTTCTAGTTCGTAACATGTGCAGGTGTTTTACTGGCATTGACGGGCGATTTGGTATTTGTGCTGCGGTTAATCATGTACGCCTAGGTCGTCGATCGGCAACAATCGTATATTTTGTCCACCGTGAGCTTAGCCGCAGATAGTCTGCCTTAACTGCCTCACTCAATGTCATAATGACTTTAATATGAGAAATTCGATTACATGTGTGCTGTTGGTCGTGTGTACCGCTGTGCTTGCACTTCCATCAAACGCACAGGCTCCACCCTCCTTAAGCACTCCATACGTCGTAATAGAAAACCGGGAATTGGGCGGTGTTAAAATCGTGATGCCTCACCGTCCAACCCCCTTGACGATCGGCCGTGTAGTAAGTGTAGCCAGTACATTTGCAAAGTCTGCTGGAAGTTCAGTTACGGGAGTGGTTGAGGACTCCGGTGCGTACGGCTTATTGGTTGGGCTTGGTGACAAGAGGGCTATAAGGATCATGCCGTCACTGTCAGCCATGAACGTGCCGCCCGGGACGATAGTTCTTGCTCTAGGTGATGCCAAGTTATTTCCGCCTGCGATAACGGTGAAGCCTGGTACGCCGCTTTTCGTATCAACCGGCAGGCGATTCGAGCCCGTTCGTCGCGGGTTCGTACCACGTGTCGGCGACGTTGTTGCCCTGCCGCTGGATTTGCAAGATAGAGAGTCATCCGTGCAGCAGTTACTGGACTTGGCTGCACAATATGTTCAGCAGTTACTCTGGATTGCAGTCAAGCAGCACATGGTCGTCGCGAACGGGATGTTGACGATTCATACGCATTTCTCGGCTGACGAACCTGATAGGGTGTTCGCTGTTATGTTGAGTACTGATGGGCAGCTGAGCGACCTTACAAACAAAGCTCCATTTACGCTTAACCTGGATACGCGCACGATATCGGATGGCCTGCACACAGTCACAGTATCTGCGATGAATAAGAACGGACAGACTATTACATCGGCTAGCAGAGTGATAATGGTTTACAACCATGTTTTTGGCCCACCTGCACCAAAAGCTCAACAGAGCAGCCCACTAAACCACTAAACGGGAGAAGATATGAACCTGCCTGCTAATTTGAAAGCCCACTTGAACACTCTATTCGCACAGCACCCTATTGAAAAGGCAATGTGCTTCTTGCGTGGTGCATCCCCAGTACTCACTGATGAGGTAAAGGCGCTGCTGCGTACTGGGGTGATCGCCGAGGATAGCACGCTTGCCGCGGGGCTCTGGCTCTACGTCGACGACCTCGATCGTTGTCATGAGGTTTGCCAGGATCTGCCGGACTCACTAGGAGCCTGTTGGCATGGAATCATGCATCGGCGTGAGGGAGACTACTCTAATAGCCATTACTGGATGACCAGAGCCGAGCGTAATCCGTTACCGCAGAGCCTCTCTGGGGCCGCTCTTCACGATTTGGTGGATGCGGTTTCTCGCAGTCGCCAGACGACCGAGGAACACCTTGTTTCACGCCAACGCACAGAATGGCTTGCGCTATTTGAGTACTACGCGAACCAGCCTGGTTAGCGAGCATCTATGCGAATTGCCATTACCTGATGAGGCGTTAGCGAAACAGAGAAGCTGCATCGGTCACCGTGTGGACGAGTCGACGTGGACGACCAGCCAGAAAGACTGTCCTCCAATTTAACCTCGTTGATTATGTTCAGTTCGTGAGCCCACAGAGTTATTTTACTCTGTTGCGGGCTGTCGGTATGGTTTCTCAACGTGATCCATGTCGTCCCATATCGTTCGAGGTAGACAGCAGTGTTACTGGATTCGGCATAGGGAATTGGTTGCCAGCCAGCCCGTGAAAGCATCTGCATGATGGGAACGTAAGTCTTGAACAACTGTCTGTCGCGATTGTACCAGCGAGGTGTTTCCCAGTAGGGATGGTCGGCAGCATCAGCGCTGAAGCACGAAGGGAACACGTCGTAGAAGAGACACCTGCGGAAATATCGCGCCATATCAACATGGTTGAACTTATCGAAGTTGGTGTTCATCAGGAGTAGGTAGGGCTTATGATACGATAGGGTTCGCCGATAGTCAAAAATTGCATCGTCGTCAGGGGAATAGGCACCGTTACCATCCAGCCAATTAACCTCAATCCCTGCTTCATCCAACATCGGCATAAAGCACCAAAAGTTTACTGGGGTAGTATTTGCCATAAGCTGTTTCCCGCGAGCGCGCAGGTCGCGAGACATATAATTCACCAGGCCGAACAACGAGTACCACTGTGGTACCGTGGCGGTGAGGGACGCTGTATCGAATGTAGCAGGATAAGGGCATGCCGCGAGTTGATTTGGTACGTCGGATTCCGTGTTCAACCATGCCTCCAGGGAGTCGAGGTATTCGCCGCTGGGAGCCGTGGAGGCGTGGATGACGTATCGATTTACTGCGATGCGGCGATTGTATGTGAGCGTGGCCTTTGTGATCTCGCCCTGCACCGCTGCTAGTGCAGGATTTGGGTTTAATATGAACAGAGCGCCATCGCACCACGGCTCATTACGAAACTGTACGTTCAGCCTTCCGTCCTTTCGCCGGGTGCCACTGTTTAGTAGAGCCTGCGCCCACATCTTTTGGTCTGAAGTTCCGGCGTTGAGCTGAGATCGTATTAGTGCCATTACCGCATGATAGGTACGAGGCATGTTTTTGGGCATCGGCAGCCAAAATGAGGAAGGCTCGGAGTAATGAAAGCTGAGGATTCCCAATGCACGGTCGGTAACAGTGCTATTATCGCCCTCGTGGTACCTAAAGTGAAAGTCTTCTGGGCGGGCGACGGTTTCTGGATCTGTGAACGGAATCCATATCCCGCCTGCCACGGTGGTGGAAGGATAGCTGCGAGGATGCATCGCGTAGTATTGCGCCGCCGCCTCTCGAAACCCCCAGCTTGCCGGGGCCGGTGGCAACGTGTCAATGCGGAATCGAAAAGTTGCTGCATCGCGATAGGTTCGCGAACCAACGGCGGCAAGGGAATAATCGAAAGCGACCACTAGCTGTCGAGCCGGGGCATTATAAAACAACCGGCTGGTGGCGGGCATTCGACGGCTTAACGCCATCATCACACCGCCAGTGGTGTTGTTGACTTCCCCAAACGGGTATCGAGATATCGATCCACATGCGCCGACACCTACCGGTGCCCAGTTGTGATATTCAATCGAGCCTTTGATAATTTGCGATGTGCGTATATCGCTGCCCCATCGCCAACCAACCGCGTTCACAGGGACAGCAAAATAGACGGTAACGGCACGGGCGACAGGCAAGACATTTCTAACTGTACCACTGACAATTAGCGTGCTCCCCACAGGCTCAACCAACGCATGAAGCCTTAATCCATTGGTAGGTTGCATTGCAGACAAAGCCAGGGCATGCCTGCCATTCGTGCTCGTGGTACTAACTGAGCAACTGAGGCGAACAAGGCCGCTGTTGGTCTTTACATCTCGCATAAAGAACCCACCTGCAGTGGTACCTATCAGCCTGGAATTCAACAATGTGGTGGTCAGCGCACCGTGGCTCGTGAAGCCTAGTCGTATTTTAGTCCCTACAAATCGCAGTGCTCTTGCGCCACGGTGCGTTGAGACACTCGGCGGTTGTATCGCCTGCCCATCCCAGACGCGTGAACCTGAGACCTGGAAGACGTGTACGTCTCCAAACCAGGCTGTTCCTTCAAAGCTTCTAAAGAGCAGGTACAGGTTTAGCGATTGTATTGGCTTTGCTGGCAGTATTGTCTCCGTGCGGCGCTGCCATCCATGGGTACCACTATCGAAGTTCACGCTCTGTCCCCATAAATGAGAGCCGTCTGTATAGGTGACATCCACGTATAAGCAGTAATTCGCGCCACCAACCCCATGTGCATTTTGAGCCCGACTCCACCCGGAAATAGTGATTGGAGCGGCATCGCTCTGGTTGAGGACAATGGTCTGCACGGCGCCAAATGTCGATGCACGCGTGGTACTGCTGCACCGAACCGATGCTGGACCTGTATGTGCTATGTGGGCGTCTCTGGTGTATCCCTTCTCGAAGGGCTGCCACCCTGATATAAGGCCGGAGGTTGTTACGGCAGTCATGTTTCCATTTGCTGCCAGATTATGCGGATTTGTGCGGCAGGACGCGCTTGTGGGTAGGGAAAACAGAAGCGCCGTGATTATGACGGAGGAGTAAAAGGTGTTGCAAAACATAGCATGTGTACCTGCACTGGGTTTTATATTACGGTGGAATAAATGATTATAACCTACTGGATTGCAAGTGAAGGGAAATGACGATGAAGAACGATGAGCAAATAATCGTAGAACGTCGGGCCGATGGATACGTTGCATTCGCTAGAGGCAAAAGCCATTCACTGTTCGCCGCAGATACTCATGAGGAAGCACGGGCCCGCGCCATTGCGTACATCGAGAGGGAGTTCTCGCCATGCAGTACCTTCACTGAGGAACTGGAAGACCCGTGCCCTGTGCACAGAACTGCCTGGGGCTAGGAACAGGTGGCAACGGGTAGTGCATG
Organism: Chthonomonadaceae bacterium; assembly: GCA_027450145.1. Taxonomy (GTDB): domain Bacteria; phylum Armatimonadota; class Chthonomonadetes; order Chthonomonadales; family Chthonomonadaceae; genus JAJZFK01. The sequence goes on from DAIDKH010000038.1 coordinate 5,055, forward strand.
GGTAATGCGGTCTCGCAATATCTCCGTTAGAGCGGGAGAGAACCCGAGAAACCGTCCCATTCTGAAAAGGGTCTGTGGATACTCTGCTGCGCCAGCTTCTAAAATAGTGGGGAGATCGTCTGCAACGTGAGTTCCGGTGTGTAGAAAATACGGTACAGCAGTTATCGTATTTGCTCCAGATTGCACACATGTGTGAATTGCTGTGGGAATGTCGGGCTCATTGCACTCCATGAACCCGACCTCTACAAAACTGAATATTGCCTGCACCCGAAGCAGCTCTGCAATTCGCAGGGCTGCTTCGTTTGCATTACTCCTGGGGCTGCCGTGAATCATCAGTAGTAGTGCCTCTTTACCTTGGGACGAAATTGCAGGCGGATCTGGACACACCTTCCCCGAAGGCACCGCGCCACGTGGGCACTGCGCACTTTCATATAGCGGACACACCTGTTCATAACGGCAATACGCAGGGGCCGTTTCCAAATCCAACCGCCAGTACGCCTGTGAACTCGCCTTGACGGCACTTTGAAGCACTGCGGTGGCCAAGCGCTCATCGTACCCTAGTGGCTGGGCAACGATGAAATTAACCTGCGAATGTCGTGATTGCTCATCAGCGATGGCTAACTGTAGGTCGTGTGAAACAAATTTCCCGGGAGCCAGGAAATAGGGGGCAACCACGATTGTCGTTGCGCCTTGCTCTACGGCTCGTGCGACACCCGATGCAAATGACGGCTTGTTGTAGTTAAGGAATCCCGGCTCAATGATTTCACATATGTTGCGTTCTTTTAGCCTCGCGGCGTGCTGCCATAGCGCCTGCTCGCTTCCGCACAACAGCGAACCGTGAGAAAATAGGACTACGCCCGTGGTCATGAAATGCCCCCAAAAGTCATTCACTTTAGCTATTTCAATATACACATTCTAGCATAGTCGTTACTTCATACCTGTTGAATTTACTCGCCAAATGTTACGGGTATACTTGACGTGTAAGGGTCGGTCGTTGCAAAGATGCAGAGGCGCCCGCCACAAGCTGGCAAGTTAATGCACGACAGAAAATGCTGTCGGCATAGAGCATCACCGTGATTCAGGAGATCAATAAGAATGACCTGTTACAATCGAAGTCGCGCCTTCACGCTCATAGAGCTATTGGTTGTAATCGCAATAATTGCGATATTGGCAGCCATACTTTTCCCTGTGTTTGCCCAGGCTCGTGAGAAGGCTCGCCAGATTGCCTGCGTGAGTAACATGCAGCAAATTTCACTGGCGTTCCTTATGTACACTCAGGACTACGACGAGACGTATATGTCGCCGTACTATTATGCCTACGTTGACAACAACGGCAACTCTGCTCTGGAGCCCTACATCAAGAATCACCCGGGGGGAGGCAACCGCAATACTGTTTGGGCCTGCCCAGACCTACCCGATGCGCCCTCTGGAGCGAACCTCGGTTACCATGGCTATGTGCGAACCTATGCGATGAACCAGTTTCTCCGCAGTGCCGGGCCAAACTACAACGGATCTGTTGTGATCAACGACCCAGATGCCTGTTATTCACTGCCTGGCCAGTACACGCAGTGGTACAGCACCACGCCCGAGGGAAAGCTGCATTCGTCGGACGATGTAATAACCGAAGCTGCGATCGTTGAGCCTGCTAATACCGATCTGCTTTTTGAGGGCATGCCGGAGGTTAGCAGCGATGGCGTGTACGCTGGTTCAACAAATCAGGACGGTGACTGGATGTTTGTAAAGGGCTTTTGGGATAATGCCGCGGATGAGGCCAAGTTTTGGTATTCAACTGTTTCGCCAGATGTGGCATACCACAGCAATATGAGTAATTTTGCCTTCTGTGATGGGCATGTGAAAGCCATGCCAGTTTCGAAAATGGACTTCAATATAACTCAGCACGCCAACGATAACATTTGGCTAACCCACGATGGTAGAGAAGGGGCTCCTGTCATGCCGCAATCTGCCTGCCATTCCTAAGTTTAGCAATCGAATTTGGCAGGGTGGTGAGGCCGGTTTTGGCTGCTTCCAGGCCGGCCTTGCTTGTGCGAAAGGATACAAACACGTAATGGTGTTCTCTCCGGGTATGAACATATTTTTTGATCTTGATGGCACTATCTCTGATCCGGAGCTAGGAATAACCCGCTGCATTCAACATGCCCTGGCTGCCCTCGACAGACCTGTACCAGCTACCCACGAGCTACGTTTCGCAATTGGGCCGCCATTGCGTGGAACATTCGCTCAATTGTTGAATTCTACGGACCAGACGGAGATTGGTCGAGCGGTGGCGCTTTATCGTGAGCGCTTTTCAACAATCGGCTTGTTCGAGAATACGCTGTACGATGGCGTAACTGCGGTTCTAGATGAGCTTGTGACTGCTGGATACTGCCTTACTCTAGTAACCGCGAAACCGATGCCATATGCGACGCGAATCATAGAGCATTTTTCGCTTCAGTCTCATTTTTCCAGAATATATGGTAGTGAATTGAATGGTCGCTTTGATGACAAAGGAGAGCTTATTGAGCATGTTCTCCGCGCGGAGTCACTAAGTGCGAGCAGGTGTGTAATGGTTGGCGACCGCATATATGACATTCACGCCGCTCATCGCAATGGGGTAAAGGCGATTGGGGCACTTTGGGGCTTTGGAACTCGAGAGGAGCTTGGAGAAGCGGATATGTTATGTGAACGGCCGATTAGCCTGCCGGCCGTTCTTCCATATTTCGCTCAGTAGGCTTCCATCAGCTTTTCAGCCGTTACAGTGAGCTCGTCGCCATCATTTGTAACTTGCCGAAAAAAGCACGAACGATACCCCTCGTGACATGCAGCGCCGGTCTGCTCAACCCGAACAAGCAGGCAGTCCTGGTCACAGTCAACGTGCAATGATACTACTTTCTGTATATTGCCGCTGGTTTCGCCCTTAATCCAGAACTTCTGTCGTGACCTGCTCCAGAATGTGGCTCGTCCTGTAGAGATCGTGTTTTCAACAGCCGCATGGTTCATGTAGGCTACCATCAAAACCTCACCATTTAGTGCGTCTTGTACTACCGCAGGAATGAGACCATTGGCATCAAATTTTAGTCCATCGGGAATTTTCATTGTATCCTCGTTTAATTCTCGTCATCTATTTAGTCTGCAGGTGCCATTGTTGGTACTGGCCGAACGCAAATACCTGCATTGGCCATGGCGACCTTGATGTCGTTTATAGAGTAGAGGCCATCGTGCACAATGGATGCGATGAGTGCAGCATCTGCATGGCCTTTGGTGATCGCGTCCGCACAGTGTTGCGGCGTCCCTGCTCCGCCTGATGCGATAACCGGAATTCCTACTGCGTCTGCGACAGCCCTGGTAAGAGCAAGATCGAAACCCTCCTGTGTACCGTCTCGATCCATGCTAGTAAGCAGGATTTCTCCAGCGCCTAGCGATTCAGCTCTTCGTGCCCATTCAATGGCGTCCAGACCGGTGGGCCTGCGTCCTCCGTGGGTGTATACCTCCCAACGAGGACGTCCATCGTCAAATGCGCCGACAAGCCTCGGGTCAATAGCAACAACAACACATTGACAGCCGAACTGCTCTGCAGCTTCACTGATTACCTCCGGTCGTTCAACGGCTGCCGTATTGACTGCCACTTTATCGGCGCCAGCGCGCAAAACCTGCCGGAAATCATCAGCCGTCCGTATTCCTCCGCCAACGGTGAACGGGATAAAGACCTGTTCGGCCACGCGCGATGCTATGTCGAGAATGGTACGGCGTTCCTCGTGACTTGCAGTGATATCGAGGAAAACGAGTTCGTCGGCACCCATTGCATTGTAGCGGGCGGCAAGTTCAACCGGATCCCCGGAGTCGCGGAGATTCAGGAAGTTAACGCCCTTTACCACTCTTCCACCCTGCACGTCCAAGCACGGAATCACACGTTTGGCAAGCACGAAAGCATCTCCTATTGGGTAGGTTTCGTTAGCATTATGGCACTAGAGGCGATACTTGGCAAGTAAAACAAAAGGTCGATACACTATGCAATAGGTGGATGAGAGGTCAGCTAGAGGACTGCGTTGGCTATTCAGCACATCGCAGACGTCGCCAACTTACCATTTTTAGGGATGATTGGCGGGTAAGTCCAAAAAGGTCTTACCCGCACTAATTCGTACTACGAGGGTTAGTACGTACTTTCAAAGCAGTTCAATTACCGCAGTTCGACTCGAAAGTCCGTACTGGTGTGGATCTCGTGAATATCCCCGAGGTTCACAATGCTGGCTCCATGCGAGTGCATAACCGTTGCTTCATGCCTGTGGCCATTAATCGAAAAGAATGCAGTTTTGTATTGACCACCCAGTGAGAGTGTCTTGAGCGACAGCCTGCCGAATTTAATCTCTATAGCAGCTGTCAATCCAGTCTCATCAACTTTCTGAGAGAAGGTGCCCCAGCCAACTGCGGTCGTAAAGGGGCAACGGAAATCGTGCGGACTTATCATCGGGTGAAACCCTAACAGTCCTTGTTGTGCATTGTGTACGAAACCACAGGCTGAAATGAATGTACCGTAGGACGCCATTGATCGCGAATAGTGGTCGCTGCACTCTACTTCGTTATAAGGATTACGCCGTGAGGGATGATACCTGTCGTGTATGGCACGGGTAATCGCGAGGCCCTCCTCAACCATTCCTTCTGCAACCATATGACTGGCAGCCTGATGCTCAAAACCAGACATACACTCATTGAAATAGCCGTACTGCCAGGCACTTACATCACCAAATTCATCCTTAACGCCTTGCGGATTTGTCGCCATAATGAGGCCACCATCACCTTCCAAAGCGTACAGCCGTCCCTCTGTGTTCTTTCTTCTAAACGGACCGACATCGGGGGCGAAGTTATACGTGTACAATGAACGGAGCGCGGAAAGCGTCTTTTCCTTGTCTAGCACACGGCCAATACCCGCTTGCCAGGCCCAACTTTGCCCCATTACCTGGTCGATGTGGCAGCCACCATAGGTGCCCAGAGCACCAAAATGCGCCGGATCATGAAGCTGAATAAAATACTGACCGTTGAAGAGGCGAGTCTCAATAGCTGCGCGGCTCTGTTCATGCAGGCGCTTGCACCGTACGGCAAATTCGGTGTCACCCACAACGGTTGCCATCTCATGACAGGCGGCGAGAGCGGCACTGTAAAGGCCGCTTATCCACGCAATTTCACCGTACCAATCTGCATCCAGCGTGTTAGGTTGGGGGCCATCAAGCAGGCCGTCCTGATTGCTGTCATGTTGAATAAGGTACTCCATTGCCTTCCTCAACCGAAGCCAAATTCGCTGGAGGAAACCACGATCGAGGGTCATCGTATATTCTCTGTATGTGCCCAATATCCGACCTGCCTGACCGTCTACCGCTGGACCGGTACCTTCACCTCGATACCCAATGATGCCAGTTTGCGGGTAGAACGCCACACCTAAATCAACAAACTCGCGAAGGTGCCGTTCAATGTCCGGAAACAGCCTGGCAGGAGCCTGGGCATATTGCCATACGTGTGTACAGGTTCCCTCGCAACAGCCTACGCCTTCCCATGCCCAGAAACGACCGCTGCCAAAGCGATGACTGGTACTCGTGGCCAGGATTGACGTATTTGCCATGGTACGGTCTAGAAACCAGTAAGGTAGAGTGGAGTCGTACCATGTGTCCCGCCACAGAATCGTGGTGTGCTTAAGCTTTGCGTAGTTGGCGCCTGCATAATTCAAAACCTCTGCCGCCGAAGCGAATCGCTCGCCGTACCACGGTCCGGTAATGGCGTCGGGGCAGGGAACGTTGCAGTTGGGAAAGTGCCATCCAATGAGAAACGTCAACTTGACATGTTCACCTGCGCCAAGCTTGACTTCACGGCCTATAGAGCCGACCATCGGTTCACCGGCATCCTGGGTGGCCGTGTTAGCAACATTGCCCGTAAATAGGGCTGTAGGTTCGTCGTTTGGGCGGCAGGTTCCACCCTGCAGAAGGGCAAACGCCATGGTGCCGTAGTCTACCTCGGCCCTAATTCCCTCTTGCAGTCCTGGTCTGTCCGTCTGTATGATGTGAGAAACACCAACGTTTCCCCAGGGACCCGTGCCTTGATCATAGACCTCAATAGTAGCCTCTTTGCCAACATACTGCGCAGCGGCAAAGGTAACTAATCGCATTAAATTGCTGTTGGTGCCCGATGCCTGAAACACCTGTTGGCCCCCGACAGTGATTCGTACACCTTCGGTTTTCGAATCCGAACCTCCGCCCACGTAAAACTGGATGTAGTTGCGCTGAATGGTAAAAGGCGGGCTTGTTAACGTGCCCACGGCACTGTCCCGTTGACCAGCATCCGTTCCTGGCGCCGAGGCATGACTATTTACTACTCGGTCTCCCAGACCGCCAAGGTCACCCATGTAAGATGGAGCAGCGGAGCGAAGAACGGGTCCCGTGCCGAAGGCATTACCGGTCACCTTCCACGGAGAGTAGTCGGCACGTTGAAAGTCATCAATGATCACATTGGGACGGGGTGAACTATCTGGCGCGGCAGGCACTGCGCTAAAATGAATCATTGCGGACGAGTTGTCCGTGGTGCAGTCTGCTCTTCTGGTCAACAGTGACGGTATGGCGCTGTGAATACAGACGGCATTCTGCAGCCACCCACCAAAAAACGCTTCGACATCCGCACTGCTGTGATTTGTGAGCGTCCACTCACATACAGTCATGGGTAGTGCCGAATTTTCAGTATCCAGCGGGCAGAACGGTGAAAACGACGTGAGTTGCGCAGAGATTGGTGAATTCGTGTCAGTGTAATTAACAGTCGCGACAGGATACTCGCCGCGAAAGGTCACATTTTGCCAGCCAGTCGCATCCATGTTACGAACATGGTTGCCAATTTTTAGAGCGAATCCCTGTTGAACTGGTGACTGCGCCTGCAATGGATGGGCGTAGTTGGCGCCGCCGGTTGCATTGACGTGAAACTCCTTGCCGAAGGCCGTACAGTCTACAGTCCGAGGCGAGATACCAAGGCGTGACTCGTTGAATATGCCCCAATACCACAACTTGCCGTCACCGCTTAGGTAGAGCGTGCCAGCAAACAGACCGCCAACTGGCATACCGATATAGCGAAGCTCGCCTCGCGCTTTACTGTAAATTTCTGGTTCACCGCGTGTTGTTAGCGATTTAACCCATTCTGGATTGAGATGCTTCTGCGGAGGTACCAATGTAGCGAACTCCTTGGTCTCAAAGGGACCAGCAAAAGCAGCTCGTGGTTCCAATGTAGCGGCTGCAATGGTACCCGTGCAGCCAATGATAAAGTTGCGTCTGCTTACCTTGCCGACGCTGCGTGATTTGTTGACGCCTGCAGTACCTGCCATCAGAAGACCTCCGCATTTAATGTGAAGAATTACCGAACAGTGATGTGCAATACATCGCCCACTTGCAACCGTAGTTTTGGCGTAGGTGTCAGTTTGAACAGGCCATTGGGTAAAACCACAGACGTAAAGCCCACTGGCTCGTCTCCAACTCGCATAAATACCTGCGGATGTGGCGGTGTAAAGCCCGCAGGATAAGGTGGTGTACCCGGGATTGTAACCTCGTTCACGGTGAAAGCCGTACCTTTAGATTTAAAAAGGCCGGTGATATCGGTGAATGCAAACTGCCGCTCTAACGAGATATCAAGGAGACCTCCATGTGCGGTGGGCCGGTAATCTGTGGTGAGCAACAGGGATGGCAGAAATATTGGGGAACGCATGGATCGCCATGTGCCGGGTATAGTCGGCCGGACGGCCAATGTGCCGTTTAGCGCGTTGAGCTGAAATCCAGAAACAACATATTGTGCGTTCCATACCGCTGAGTCGCGCCAACCGTTGCTACTAAATCCAGAAGCCAACTCGTTCAAACCGGCCTCCGGCAGTCCACTTAAAATCATGGCGAGCGACACTGGTGTCGATTTTGCCGTGTGCCCGTTAGGCGCGTCCGCTGAAGACTGCACGTTTACCGGAATGGCTGCAAGGAATGCCAGCACGCGTACAGATGCGCCAACCTCACTACGGGCTTGTGAATGTGTGAACGTCAGGCCAGTGATAGGCATCTTGGTACCCTCACAAATTGCCTGAATGCGAGCGAGGCACTGTCCTGCTAACTGATAAAGGGCATCATCACCATGAAACGACGATAAAAGATTTTGTAATTTTGGCAATAACGGTCGCAGCCAATCAACATTACCCGTCCAAAGCACATACTGGTAGGCCTCAACTATGGCTGCCACGGAATTGTTAGACTGCTTCAACGTTGCTGCTGCGTGACGAGGAAAGAAGCTAAGGAGCATGGGCCAGGCGAGTAGGCGCTTACAGATCGACGGTGCGGACGCGTTCGACAAGTGTCGAAAGTGGAATACTCCGTCATGATCAAGCGTCGTTCGTGAAATGAGCGGGACCGCCGCCTGAATCACGTCAGATTTAACTGTTTCTGGCAGGTTAGAAAACAGTACCTGATACTGCCAATCGCGGGTAAGCACGTGCAGTGGCAGCCAGTTTTTCGCAAGGCGTTCAGCGGCCTCTGAAGATGAAGCCGCGACCACCTGGTAATAGTGCTTATTCTGTACACTAGAGTTGTACATTGCAATTGCAAAGGGGATGACTGCCTGGTCACCAGGCTGAAGCGTGAATTTCACGCATATGGCCGCCGCGGTAGCGCCACTCGATAGCTTTGATGCTGTAAGGCTACCGTATTGAACAAGATCCTGCCACCATGGAGGTAAGTCATTACCGGGCTGCCAAGTCGTGGTGGTAACCGTCGATTCGGGATGGCGTGGCTCTACGGCTATCGTTACATTGTTGGAAGACGATTTGCTGGCAAGCGTTACGCCAAATGACCCCGGCGGGTAGGTGGGTGTCTCTGTCTCCGCCTTCTGGAAAAGTGACGGAGGGGCTTGCCATGAGAGCACTGCGGAAATCGTCACAGGTTTACTAAGAGTATTAGAAAAGCGATAAACGAGGTCGAAACCTGGCAGCGCGCAATCTGGCAGCTGATGTGGAATGAGCGGAGAAAAGGCTAACACCGATATGTCGGCGCCCATCCGTCCATCGGTCACGCCAAACTGTGCCTGCGGAAATTCGCGTGTATAGAGCAGGCTGGAAACCACAGGCGACTTCATGGATGCACCGCTTTGCAGCAGTCTGGTTTCTACTCGGCCCTCAACATCCGTTCGAACGGCCATGAAGCTACCCGGCAGTGGCTCCGAATGATCCCCGCAGTAGCTGAATTTGCCATTCGCTCCCAAAATCACATAGCTGCCAGCGCCAACGCCACCAAGAACCAGTGACGAACCTCGTGCGACTGCATCGGCTGCTCTCACTCTGGCGCCCATACAAAGAAGGACAGCCATGCAAATGGCCATGAACAAAGATTTCATAGTGATTAGTTATTCAGGTTGCTTGCCATTCCCTGCATACCTCGCAAAAATACGTGTTGATGGTATGCGGTAACGCCGACAATGAAATTGGATCATTCATTTAGAAAGGAGGTACATGACACTTGCCAGTTGCAATTCCTGCAGCACCGCCGCCGATGCCAGACAGCTCTCCACCGCCGGCTACGGCTGCATCCAGCCCAAGTGATTCGTCAGCATCTTTCAACAGCATGCTGCAGAATGGTATGGCAGCCAATTCGCCAGCCACAACCTCAACATCGTCAAACGGTCAACAAGATCCGGCGCCACCAAGTGCCGCCTCAGGTGCTCCTGCACCAAATACAGGGGGTAGCTCCAATTCGTCCGAGTACAGCGCCGCAACGCATCAGTACAGTAACAGCGGTGGTTCGTCAAACACTCCCTTGTCGCCGCCTGCATCCAACGCACATGCTGGCCCGTCAAAGCCAACAGTAGTACCACCGGTTGCGCCCACTACCGCAGAAATGTCGATATTAGCCGCCGCAATCGTTCCTCTTCAACAGGTTTCTACGCAAGTTGTTCATTCTGTTCCGTCTCCCGGAGGTAGTGCGACTCCGTCCGGTACTTCGGCACCGGCGGCGCACACATCCGCCACTACAACTGCCTCCGTGGACTCTGTAGCTGTCGCGAAGAACGTCAGTACAGGAGCGGTGCAGGTTACGACGACAACCCCTTTATCGGTTCCTACGATTAAAGTGGACGTTCCTGCAAATAACAGTGTAGTGAGCGGTATGCCAGCATCACAAAATACTGTGAGCACTGCAACCGGAACCGCGCAATCAGTACAACAACCTACAGGTGAGCAGCCAATCGTTGTAGCAAGCGTAACTCCATCGGCGAAGAGTTTGAAGGCCCTGCAGTCGATGGTGACATCAATTCAAGGTGGAAACACGCCAACAACAACGCAGGTAGTACCTAATTCAGGCAGCAGCGCTCAGATGCTGATGAACCATGTTAGCAGGGCATTAACGCTGCAACAACTGCCTAAACAGCCGGTTCCAAGCGCCGCATCTGCTTCTGGTGAAGGTACGGTACTGCCCCCAATCACTTTCAGCAAGGGCACGCCTATTTCGGTTCCTGTTGGTATTGCGCCACCAATGACCGCGGCCGCTGATCAGCAGGGATCTGCCAATGCAATCAACGGATCCGACCATACCGAAGTAGCAGGTACCGCCGACCTAAATGTTGGGACAGGTGGAACGCCTGCCGGCTTGGTGGGCGTTGCAACTGCGAAGCCAGGCAGCCAGACAAACGGGGATGGGTCAGGCACAACTGGAGGCGGGGGACAGGGCCAAACAGCCAATCAGGGCCGTGATCCGGGTGGCAACTTGCCGCAGAGCACCAACGTTGTGGCGTTGGGGCAGAACGGATCGACCACAACCCCAGGTGCGGTGTCTGCTACGGCCAGCGCGAACGCGACTACTTTGCAAGACCAGACTGCCGCACGAATTGCTGTAGCAAACCAGGTCGCTAATCAAATTGAGAGCCAGCGGCTGCAAAATGGCAATGGTCGGTTTGTGGTCAATCTTCATCCCGCCGAACTGGGGAATGTGCAGGTTACTGTAAGCCAGAGCAAGGGCGTGATATCGGCACGACTCGTTGCAGAAACTTCTCAGGCACAGCACGCGCTGGAAAGCGGTAGGCAGCACCTATCGCAGGCCTTCGAACACAGGGGAATCAAGCTGCAGTCGCTTCAAATCTCAATGAACTCAGGGGGCGCCGGTCGTCAAGGAAATCCATTCCAAGCGCAAAACCAGTCAAATTTCGTAAGGACCACGCAATCTGGGCGTAATTCCTCCTTAGCTAATCAACCAATACCTGAAGAGGTAAGTGCAGGAATACCGATAAGATCAATAGGTTCCGTTGTAGGTTCCAATGCCATGCTCGATTATCGCGCATGAAATCAGGAGGTAAATGAGTGAGTACAAACAGCATAACCGGCCCCAGTTCTGCAGGTTCTGCAACTGGCGCTGCGACTCAACAGGTTCTTAACAACCAGAGTCTGAACGAACAGGCATTCCTGCAACTCCTTAGTACGCAGCTTGCCAATCAGGACCCAACTCAACCGCAGGACCAGAGCCAGATGCTCGCCCAGCTTGCCCAGTTCTCCACCGTGGATGGTGTGAACAATATGGCCACAGGACAGAGCCGTCTGCAAGCGCAGAACCTGCTGGGACATCAGGTGGATGCACTCGTGGTGAGCGGCAATACTTCCACTCCAGTGACTGGCAAGGTAACGAGCGTATCGTGGAACGGAAGTACCACAAATGTCAGCCTGGACAACGGCAGCACCATTACGCTCGATCAGATTACACAGGTTCTGCCCTGATCACCAACGATAGGATTTACAGGGATGATTGACCCAACTCTCGCTGGCATAGCCCCGGTTACACCGGCTAACCCAATAACAGAGGCGCAATCCGCAACACGGGCCGCTAATACCGCCGCCTCGGCATCGCAGCCAACATTCGCTGAGATACTCAGGGCACAGCAGGGCATTGCCGCGCCGGCATCTGCGCCATTAGATCCATCGTCCAGTGGCTTACGCTTTTCAGCACACGCACAAACCAGGCTTCAATCCAGACGAATCACGCTGGACGCAAGTCACTTGCAGAGGCTTCAGGGGGCGGTGCAGCGCGCAGCAGGCAAAGGCTCTAAGGACGCGCTGGTGTTAATGGACAACATGGCGATGGTTGTGAGCGTCAAGAACCGCACCGTGGTAACTGTGGTCGATAGTGACAACATGAAAGAAAATGTATTCACCAACATCGATAGCGCGGTGATTGCATAGGTTTAAGGATACAACAGGCTGGACCGCTTGCGGAAGCCTGGCAACAGGCTGAGCCATTGATCGATTGATATGGCTCAGCACTCAACATGGAGGTTTGTACAACATGCTTCAGGCAATGTTTTCAGGTGTGAGTGGATTACAGGTGCATCAAACCCGATTGGACGTGATTGGAAACAACATAGCAAACGTAAACACCATTGGGTTTAAGTCGGGCTCAGTAACGTTCGAGGATCAGCTTTCGCAAACGCTGAAGGACGCATCCGCACCTGGTGCCAACGTTGGTGGCGTAGATCCATCTCAAGTCGGTCTCGGAGTTATGATCGGTGCAGTTGAGACCCAGCAGACACAGGGAAACCTGCAGACCACTGGCAACAACACAGACATGGCCATTCAGGGCAACGGCTTCTTCATGGTGAGCAACGGAAGCTCTACAAGCTATACACGTGATGGCTCCTTTCAGCTAGACGGAAATGGGGTACTTGTTAATCCCGCAAATGGCGATCAGCTTCTGGGTTACAGCGCCGATGCTAACGGCGTGGTAAATACCACGCAGCCAATTACTTCAAGCAGTGTACTGAAGATTCCCGTAGGGACGCTCACTTCGGTAAAACAGACCGGTGCGGCGGTTTTGGCTGGTAACCTAGATGCTAGTTCCTCACTTCAGACGACGTTCACAACGCTCAACGGAAATATCGCGAACAGCCCAAGCACGATCTCTACAACCGCATACGATTCGCAGGGCAATGCCCACCAGGTTCAGTTCACGTTTACACAGGGGGCGCCCACAGCTACCGACAACATTTGGAACGTTGGTGTAACAGTCGACGGTGCAGCAGTTAGCGGTACGCATACGATGGCATTCAGCTTGGCCACCGGCCAATACGATCCTGCTAACTCCTCGGGCCTACCCACTAACCTTGCGGTAAACGGAACAAACGGGGCTGGCAATTTCACGATGAACGTGAACTACCAGAACACTCTTTCCGACGTGGCTACCAGCCCGGCATCTGCTGGAGCAACCACAGACGGCCAGACGGGTAGCCTGCCCACCTGGTCGACATCAACGGACGTCTACGATAGCCTAGGCGTAAAGCACAACCTTACAGTTACTTACACCCGCGCTGTTATCGGCTCGTCAACCGGAACTGGTACTCCGCCCCTAGCCGCTCCGCCTTCATCGGCTACAGGTCAGTGGAACTGGACCGTCAAAGAAAACGGCGTAACACTCGCGTCTAGTACTCCGGGTGTCGTTAATCCACCGGCTACGGCTAACGAAACAGCTACGAATAGTCCACTCTATTTTGGGCCAAACGGCAACCTTCTTGATCCGAACAAACAGACAGTCATGGTGACACCTGTCACTGGTTCAACGACCCCGTTCCCGATTTCGCTCGATTTCAGCGGAATAAGTCAGCTGGCAGGTACGTCGAATGTTGCCGTAACCCAGCAGGACGGATTCCCTGTTGGCACGCTACAGTCCTTCAATATCGATCAGACCGGGCTGATCACGGGTGTATTCTCTAACGGCCAGTCGCGATCTCTTGGCCAGGTGGCCATGGCCACCTTTACCAACGCCGGCGCTCTCACCAAGACCGGGCAGAACAACTATCAGGCGTCTGCCAACTCTGGCGTCGCGCAGATAGGACTGCCAGGTGCAGGAGGCAGCGGGACAATCAACACTGGCTTCTTAGAGATGTCGAACGTGGATCTCTCTACAGAATTCACAAACCTAATCGTGACGCAGAGAGGTTTCCAGGCGAACACCAAGATTATTACGACGGTTGACTCGATGTTGAACGACGTCATCAACATGCTGCCGTAGTAACGCGTAGCCTGCCCGCGTGAGAAATAAACCACTGGCGCGGGCAGAGGACCTAACTTAAATGATACAAGTGACAAGATTTAACCACACAGAGTTCACCGTGAATGCGGATCTCATTGAATTCGTTGAGCATACGCCAGATACTGTGATCACGATGGTTACAGGGCGGAAAGTTCTGGTTCTCGAGACCGTGGACGAGGTAAAGGCCCGGGTAATTCAGTACCGCAGAGAGGCTGGTCCATTCTGGATGCGGCTGGACGGGGTGGAGCCGCAGCACAACGCGGCATGAGTTGAGGAAGGACAACCGACGTTATGGATCTGGCTACAATCATTGGTATGCTGCTCGCATGGGGTGCCCTCATTGGCTCTCTTCTTATGGAAGGTGGGCAGCTTCGGGCATTGGTAAACATCCCAGCAGCACTGCTGGTATTTGGCGGGACCTTTGGTGCGGCATGTGTAAGTTTCAGGTTAAACCAGATTATGGAACTGCCCAGCATTCTGGAACAAGCCTTTGCTGAAAGTACTCTCGATTCCGGTGCCGTCATCCGTATGCTCGTTCGCTTTGCCGAGCGTGCAAGACGTGAGGGGCTGCTCGTTCTGGAAGAGGAGTGTCGACGAATCAAGGATCCCTTCTTACAAAAAGGTGTGCGCCTTGCAATTGACGGCACGGATCCCGAGATGGTGCGCGAGATAATGACCACCGAGATTCATTTTCTGCAATCTAGACACAAAGTGGGTGAATCGATCTTTACCACTTTGGGTGGGTTCGCACCGACTCTCGGGATCATTGGCACCGTTATGGGGCTTATACATATGTTGGCGAACCTTAGCGACCCTGGAAAGATGGGCCCGCTAATCGCTGGTGCATTCATTGCGACCTTGTACGGGGTTAGCAGTGCCAACCTCATCTTCTTGCCCATCGCAAACAAATTGAAGGCGCGCAGCAGCGATGAGCTCCTCATACGCGAGGTAATGGTGGAAGGAATTCTATCTATTCAGGCAGGCGACAACCCCAGACTCGTTGACGACAAATTGAAGGCATATCTCGCACCTAGATTACGGTCTGGAGCAACTGGCGCGGGTGCCGCATCGCTTGCCCGATAAGCGACACCCTACAGATGATTTACGAGCGGACCTTTTAAGGGTATGCGGTTAATGTATATGTTCAGGAGATTTAAGGCATGATTAGAAGGATGCAGCCTGCACAGGATGGCCACGGTAATTTGGACCGATGGCTGCTTACCTATGCCGATATGATCACATTGCTTACAGCGTTTTTTCTCATGCTTTACTCAATGTCGGTCATGAGCAAGGGAAAGTTTCAGCAGGTTGCCGCCGCCGTCCGCACAGAATTTGGTGGGAAAAACGGCAAGACAGGTGCAAGCAACGGCTCAGGTTACAATGGGGTTCTGCCAGACCCGGCCTATGTAGAATATCAGGTTGCGATGGCTAATCTCGCTAAATATGTGGAACAACATCACTTGGGAGGCAAAGTAAAAATCTCTAGCGACGAACGCGGTGAGGTGATTACACTGCTTTCAGATGGCGTGTTGTTCAAGAGCGGCCAAGCGCATCTGCAACCCGCGGCAGTGCCTCTGCTAATGCGCGTTGCAAGCGTATTGAAGCCCTTGCCAAACAACGTTCTTATTGAAGGCCATACGGACAATAAGCCGATACATACGGTTCTTTTTCCCAGTAACTGGGAGTTGTCGGCTTCGCGTGCTGCGGCAGTATTGCGTGAATTGGTGTATTCGGCGGGGCTTACTCCTTCGCGATTTTCCGCGGCGGGTTATGCAGATACCAGGCCAGTTGGACCGAACGATACGCCTCATGAGCGAGCTCAAAACCGTAGAGTAGACATTGTCATTTTGAAGACGCGCTTGCAGAAACAGGCAGATCTGCTGCGACAGGCAGAACTGCAGAGAGTTGAGACCGGCTCAGGGAACTAGATAGCCGCAGTGCCCGGCGTAATATTTCTCGGATTGTATTTGGCCATACGGTGGAGACGCAAGACAAGTTAAGGGAGTAACAGGTCAATGAGTAAGAGCAAAGCCCCTGTGGCTGAGGAAAAAGAGCCCGGTAAGAAGAAGTCGAAGTTGGTAATCGTTGTTATAGCCGCTGTGGTTCTACTCGTAGCACTACTGGGCGCAAAAAGCATGATGGGAAACAAAAAGCCAGCTGGACCGCCTAAACCTGTTGAGGGTAAAGAGATGGCGTTAGATTCCTTCTTAGTGAACTTGGCGGGTAATAACGACCACTACCTTAAGACAACTATCTCGCTGGGGCTTCAAAAGGGTGTGGATGAGAAGAAAATCACGGATCATACGGCAGCTATTCGCGATTGCATATTGACTATCCTTACGAGTAAGCACCGCAAAGATATTTCGGGCACTGCTGGCGAAGAGGAACTTAAAACCGAGATAAAAGACGGCATTAATAAGGTTCTAGACAAGCCTGACGTCGTGAACGTCTATTTCACAGAATTCGCCACGCAATAGCAAGTCTAGACAATTTAAGCAAATTTAGCGTATACTGCAACAACTCGACTAGTTTACGCGTTATAAAGTTGGTTGAGTTATAACACCAGCAACGGCAATTATCTTATTCGCGGGGTGGAGGCTGGTTACCCGCAGACGGAACGATCAATGTCTCGCACATTAATTGTGGCAGTACGCAAAACCTGGAGGGTTAATCCGGGTATGGTGTACGCGCTAGTGAAGATACATGATGGATCGCTCAAAGTTGTTCAGTCGTGCCCGGCCGGCACGAGGTTCTGGGATGTAGATGAAGTGGAGGTCCTGCTGACAGGGGACAAAACCAGGAAGATATATTCCGAAATTCGTTGCGAGGCAATGCAGTGGTGCATGGAAGAGGGGCGAGCGCGGTTAGCTGCGCGAAGCAAATCTCATCCTGCTGGGCTTGTAGCGTAGAGCGATTATATAATGTTAAGCCTCTCCGGAAGAATACTTCGGAGAGGCTTAACATTTTGCGGCTTGCAACACGTGATGCTTGCTACATATGTATTTCTGCTATCTCGAATTCGGCTACGCCATGGGGCAAGTGTACCTCAACGGTATCTCCTTTGGATCTGTGCATCACTGCCTTGCCGACCGGAGATAAACTAGAGATCTTATCGTCGCCATTCGCTGTCGCTGCGTCGGTTATAGTAACTGTGAACTCGTCCTCAGGATCATCAACACTACGCAGCGTAATTCGGGAGCCTATGGTTACCACCGTACTCCCTGCGGCGGCATCATCCTCCACCACATGAGCTTTAAGGAGCAGTGCCTCCAGTTCGGCTATCCTGCCATTAAGTATAGCCTGGGCCTGTCTTGCTGCCTGATATTCAAAATTTTCCGACAGGTCACCATACTCGCGGGCTGTCTGTACGGATTGACGGATGGCAGGGAGTTCTACGATTTTGAGGCGGCGAAGCTCTTCTTCCTTTTGTCGTTTGCTGCTTTTTGTTAAAATTATCTCGTCGTGCTGCATTTCTGCCAATAATCTCCTGCCTTGAAGTTAAAGAAGACGCCGATAAAAAACAATATGCGAACCACTGCCGAGGCAAGTGGCCGCACTTGGGCTAATACTACCATACAAGTAGGTTCCTGTCAAATTCTGCTGGCGATGCTGGTCCTGGAAGCGTGAACAGAAACTAGGTTGTCCTACCGCGCAGATTCCTCAATACCGCACGCACCGAGATAAACCTTCATGAAAGGCAGCCGGCGCCGATGACGCCTGAGTTAACGGGTAAAATTGCCGAGAAGCCGGCAACAAGCGCGCAACACAAGGAATTGACAGTCTCCCTAGTTCAATCGGCTGATCGTTGATTGCACAAGTCACAACTCCACCACGATGAGTGGTGAAAACAGAGGGACTAATGGGAACACATACGCAACTGAACAGCTAATAGTTACAGGTTTGCGAATAAATGGGGTGCACGGTATCTGTGCACACTCCGGTTATGCCTGTGGCGATGCCAATTGAAGTGTGATGACGATAGATTTTGACACGGGCGTATTACTCTTATCAGCCACATTATCCAGTGCCGCAAGAACATTGGTCTCCGGGTAGTAGGCAGCTGCGCATCCTTCAGGAATTGAATACTCAACTACCTTAAATTGACGGGCGGTACGGACTTCACCTCGAAAGTGGCTGGTAATATCCACCCAATCACCCGCTTTAAAACCGCGCCGCGCAATGTCGGCACTGTTCATGAAAATGACCCTTCTACCTCCACTAATGCCGCGATAACGATCATTAAGCCCGTATATCGTTGTGTTGAACTGGTCGTGGCTGCGAATAGTCATTAGCAGAAGTTCCCCGTCCGCCAGAGGTTGTTCCTGAACGTGCATGGGAGTGAAGTGTGCCTTACCGTCTGATGTGCGAAAAACGAGATTAGCTGCTGCGTTTGGGAGATGGAACGGACCCTCTTTCACACGCATGTTAAAATCGGTAAAGCCAGGAACAACGCGTGCAATGTGATCGCGAATTCGGTCATAATTGCCAATTAAAGCATCCCAATTTACCGCAGAGCGGGAGCCCAATACGGCTTTGGCAATTCCCGCAACTATAGCTGGCTCACTAAGCAGAAATGGTGAAGCAGGCGCCAACGTACCCCGCGAGGCGTGAACCATGCTCATCGAGTCCTCTACTGTTACGAACTGGTCTCCACTCGCTTGCACATCCCGTTCAGTGCGCCCTAGGCAGGGGAGTATAAGCGCCTGATTTCCCGTAATAAGGTGTGCGCGGTTCAGTTTCGTGGAGATGTGAACCGTGAGCCTGCATTGTTGAAGAGCCTGGGCAGTCATCTGAGTATCTGGCGTTGCGGAGAGAAAATTACCGCCCATTCCAATGAAGACCGAATTCGGGTGCGAGTGCATGTAGCGAATTGCGTCTACCGTGTCCAGACCATGTTCTGTTGGTGGGCTAAAATCGAATTCACGACCCAATGCGTCGAGGAATTGGCCGCTCATTTTTTCCCAAATGCCCATTGTTCGGTCGCCTTGCACATTGCTGTGGCCACGTACCGGGCACAGACCTGCGCCTTGCTTTCCAAGGTGACCGCGCATCAACGCGATATTAACCAGTTGTTGTATAGTGGCAACTGCCTGTTTGTGCTGGGTAAGGCCCATGGCCCAGCAATAAATTACACGCTCGCTGGTAGCAAGGATCTCCGCTGCCTCTCTAATCTGAGGCTGTTTTAAGCCAGATAGCCGTTCAATATCTTGCCAACTCATGCTTTTTATTGTGGTTACCGCTTGCTGCCAGCCACTTGTGTGTTGGTCAATAAATGCTTGGTTTATTACGGTGCCTGGTGACGCCTCTTCCAACTCTAGTAGAACCTTTTGCAAGCCTATTGCCAGGGCCGCATCTCCGTTGATTTTTACCTGAAGATAAAGAGACGCAATTGGCGTGCCGCCAGTTGCAATCGATAGTGGCTGCTGAGGATGTTCAAACCTTAAAAGCCCGGGCTCCGGCAGCGGATTAATCGCTACGATCTTGCAGCCGTTTTTCTGCGCGAGGGCAAGTGCCGTCATCATCCTGGGGTGGTTAGTACCAGGGTTCTGCCCAAAGATAAAGATCGCCTGAGCGTGGTAAAAGTCGTCTAGAAGTACCGTACCTTTGCCTACACCGATAGTCTCAGAAAGCGCGGCGCCACTTGACTCGTGACACATATTAGAGCAATCTGGTAGATTGTTTGTACCAAACTGCCTAACGAATAGCTGGTAAAGGAACGCCGCCTCGTTGCTCGTTCTGCCAGACGTATAGAACATAGCTTCATTAGGTGATGAAAGGGAATTCAGTTCAGCGGCAACAAGCTTGAACGCATCGTTCCAGTCTATCGGCTGGTAGTGACTACTGCCTGGGGCAAGCCACATCGGGTTCGTAATTCGGCCCTGCTTGCCCAGCCAGTAATCTGATTGATGAGACAGTTCCTGAACGGAATATTTCTGGAAAAACTCTGGGGTTACTCGCTTGAGAGTAGCCTCCTCTGATATGGCCTTGATACCATTCTCGCAAAACTCAAAGCGCGATCTATGAGAATCTGGGTCGGGCCACGCGCAACCAGGGCAGTCGAAACCAGTCTTCTGGTTCAGGTGCAACCATGTAGCGGCGCTACGTCGAACACCCATTTCAGTTAGGGAGAACTGAGAGCTGACAAGTACCGCAGGAATGCCTCCTGCGTACTTCTTCGATGGTGAGACAGCAGCGTCATCCCGTTCTTCCGGTGAAACTATTGAAACCGACTGAATGTCCAAACCATTGCTTTTGTGCGGCATAGTTGGATCGGTCATCTCCCACTCCCCCATATTGTGTGTTATAGCACGATGCGTTTAGGATGCGAGTAAATGTTAAATCGCTCGCCGCGCACAAATCCCAAAAGTGTTACACCATAACCTATGGCTAATTTGACGGCTAAACTAGAGGGGGCTCCAACAGCGGCAACAATGGGCATTCGAGCCATTATCGCCTTTTGAACCAGTTCGAAACTCGCTCTGCCGCTTAGCACGAGCGCGCAAGGCTGATCAAGTCCGCCAACGGATTGTGCTCGCCAACCGACTAGTTTATCAACAGCATTATGACGCCCGACATCCTCACGTACGACAAATTCGTCATTACTAGGCTGGTAATATGCTGCCGCATGAAGACCACCAGTCGACTCAAAGATGATTTGATGCTGCTTTAACCTAACCGGTAGCTGGTAAATGGTTTCTGAGGAGACCTGCATCACGACTGACTCCAGGTTCTGCGCTCCTGCGATAGCTAGCGCGTTGAGCGAGGTCTTCCCGCATATACCGCAGCTGGAGGTTGTGTAGAAATGTCGCTGCAGGCGTCCGATATCGGGCTTTAGTTCGTTAGCGAGAGTAAGTGTCACGCGATTAGAACCGTTCTCTATAGCCTCGGCACCCGTTTGAGACTGCTGCTGGTCTGCGTAGATATCTGCTGCACTGCGGATAATTCCTTCCCCTATGAGGAAGCCTACCGCGAGGTCTCTATCATCGCCGGGAGTGCGCATTGTAATGGCGATTGTGGTCTCCTGCCAGGAACCATCATTCTTCCAGCGCAGGCGAACCTCTAACGGCTCCTCAATTGCAAGGTAGTCGCGTTCTTCCGACTGCGCGGAACCAACCACTCGCGTCACTTTGCATGAGAAATTGTTGTGATCGGTTTGTACCATACTATGTGAGTGGCTCTTGCTTTTCTAGAGCCCACGGGCTCTTAAACTTCGTGACCAATTGCAAGCTCTCGGGCAGGAATCGAATCGAGTACCGCCTAATTATTTTGCGGCACAAACGATTCGCAGAATGTTGTGGATCTACTCGAAATCCACGTGCAGCACGCGGTGCAATGTACCCAAGGTAACTGAACTGCGCTTCTTATTGTTACGCCTTTAAACGACATTAGTGCCGCGAATGGCAAACCGTAAAGGAAAAATCATGGCTATTGCAGTCAAAGAGTTGAATCATGTGGCAATTCACGTGAGCAATCTAGATGAATCCATCCACTTCTACAGGGACATATTGGAGCTTCCAGTACTCGATCGACCCGCCTTCGATTTCGGAGGTGCCTGGTTTGCTTTTGGAACCCAGGAGCTACATCTCATAGAAGATAAGGCACTTGCATCCTCGGCTCGCAGGCATCACCACTTTGCGTTGTTGGTTGACGACACCACCGCTGTAGAGGAACACTTAAAAGTCAAGGGGTGGACTGCAATCGTAAGCCATGGATCGCGCCCGGATGGAGCGCCGCAGCTGTTCATTACGGATCCCGACGGCTATTCTATAGAATTCACAAGTCTGCCCTGGCGTAAGTAATCGATACGAGGTGAAATTCGACCGATAGATTGCAGCACACCTGTGACGAGGGACTATCTGTTGCCGCCACCGGCACCTAATCGCCATGGAGCGACTTCACTTGGGGTTTCAGTCGTTCGTCCACAATGCTGAAAAAGCTGTATGCTTTGTGGTAAACGTTTTCCCAAATGTTTGGCAAGTTAATCATTACGGGATCGTAATCGGCCTGATTGCGCAAGTCTCGCAGGTACGCGGCTAATGGGTAAGCCCGTTGCATTTCTCGGTGATGTGATGTTCGATATATGTACCAAACCTGATGGTGGATGCCAGCAGTATGAGTAAGGTGATAGCCCTGTTGTTCGAGCAGTTGGCGAGCGGTTCCAAAAACGGCATAATATGCCCTGCTTATCGCAGCGCGATATGCTTGTTCGGTACCCTCTGCAGCAAGCTCGCTCGCCAGACTGAAGTACAGGCGCCAATCAAATTCCATTTAACGTGACTCCACAACGACGGTCATGTCGTTCTTTGCCAAATCTGCGGCATCCAGCCACCAATTCTCCAACATTTCATGCTCTCTGCGAATTGCTTGGGCTGGAGGCAACGTCGTGTAGATAACCACATACAGTTCGCAGGTACCGCTATCTAGATCGTGAAACAATTTCAAACAGGGTGCTGCGGTATCCCCAAAAAACTCCCGTATTTTACTTGGAGCGTCGAGCAGTAGTTCCTTGAGATGTGGATGGTTCTCTAGATACTCGGTCACTCTTTGTGCATCCTTCACCTCGGCATATAGTCCAAAAACGGACGCACAATCAACGTATTCGTTCTCGTCGGGTTCCATTGTCTTTTTACGCCTCCGTTGCAACGGGAGTTTACCACACCCCACTGCACTCGCTAACTAAAGGAGAAACAGGTTGAAACGAGAGTTCCTGCCACTTGTAGCCCTGGCCCTCATCTTTCTAAACGGTTCGAAGATGTCGGTCTACGCCAGTCCATCCATTCCGCCTGTGTCGGTTTCGCAAACTGCGCAGCGCGTTCTGTTAAGTAACGGGTTCATTACTCTTCAGATCGAGAAATCTACCGGGCACGTGGTTAACCTCGAGAGAACCGGGCACCGAGATATTCTGTCTGCTAGCAGGCGGTTGGTTATGTATTTTGACGCAAATGGCCACGGAAGCAAGATGCCGCGCAAGGGCTATTGGGGGATGAGCGACGCCAGTTGCCACATTCTGCGACAATCGCCTTCCATTGTGGAGGTTGTGTGCACAGAAACACCAAGTAATGAATTCCCGTTTAGAACGGCAGTCCATTATATCCTGCGAAAAGGTGACGGCGGCTACTATACTTTCGTCACGCTCCGTCATGCTGCTTCCGCATCGGAAGGTGTGATTGGGCAGTGTAGGTACGTCATCAAAGTGAGGCCGTCAATGTTCAGCAGCTATTTTGTAACGCGTACAGAGCAGGGCAGCTATATGAACACACCCAGCCAAGAACTTAAAGAGGTGACGAATGCTACCTATCAGTTTCCAGATGGGTCAGTTCGAACGAAATATAACAATTCGGCTTATGAGTCTAATCTTCACGTATACGGAGTAACTGGGGCAAACCAGGGGCTGTGGATGATTACACCCAGTTCGGAAGCTGTTAACGGCGGCCCAACCAAGCAGGATCTAACCGTACATCAGGATGCCACTATAGTACTGCGAATGCTGCAATCCGGGCATTTTCTGGATGGGAGTTTGGCGGCGATACGTGCCGTTGGAAACTGGTCTAAAATCTACGGACCGTACTATGTGTATCTTAACACGGGGGCGTCGCCGCAAATCATGTGGCATGACGCACGCCGCGAGGCACGCGAGCAGGTAAAGCTATGGCCGTACCGCTGGATGCACAACAGTTTGTTTGCAAATAAACGTGGCACTGTTACGGGCGTTCTATATCACAGTGATGGAAAACCTGCGGTGTACGCCCATGTGGTTTTAGCGGCTCCGCGACCCGACTGGCAACTACAAAGCATGGGCTATATTTTCAGCAGCAGAACCGATAGCAGCGGGCGCTTCACGATAAAGAATGTTATTCCCGGAACCTATAGCCTGTATGCCTACCAGGCTGGCACCGCCTCGCAGTATGTACGGACTTCCGTAAAGGTGGGTGCCAACAAGGTGACGCATCTGGCACGTGGCCTCTGGCGCCCATTGGCCTCTGGTAAACGCCTTTGGCAGATCGGTATTCCTGATAGGTCCGCATCCGAATTTCGCCATGGTCGCGATCGACGCCAGTTCGGATTATGGAACCTGTATCCCATCGACTTTCCGAAGGACGTGAACTATGTAATAGGGGAGAGTACGCCGGCTCACGACTGGAACTATTGCCAGGTAGTGGCGCAGCGAAAGGACGGGACCTGGCATCGACCGGTGTGGACGATACACTTTTCCCTTTCTCATGAGGTGGCGGGAACTGGTATATTGGTTATGGGAATTGCGGGAGCTTCCCAGGCGCACGGTATTCTGGTTAGCCTAAATGGCAAACCGATGGCTAAAGTTGATTTACAGCACAGCGATCCCTGTATCTATAGAGATGCTGTTACCGGAGGGATGTATAGACTAAAGTTGGTACGCTTCAACGCGGCATTACTGAAAAAGGGCGGGAATCGTATCACGTTGCGATTAGCGCTGGCAAAAATGGCGCCCACGCCATACAAGCCTCTTGCCATGCCGCGGGGTGGCGTAATGTACGACTTTGTACGGCTAATGTATCTTCCTAACAGCCGGGTCGCCAAAGCCACGGTAGAAACGCTGCGTTAGGTCCACGGGATGCGATGGGTCGGCAACCGCCCTTCGTCGTACACAAAAATGAGGGCAGGTACACAAGTTCAATTGTGACCTGCCCGTAGATTAAGACCGCGAGAAGTAATTTCTGCGGCAGGATTTTAGTAAATAATTGCGTTACACGACCGAACTGGGTTGCTTTACTCGTGGGTCTAATATAGGACTACCACCTTCTTTCACATAGTAGAAATGATTGGACTTTAATGATCCAAATTTCTGGGTGAGACCTAGCGGCCATCTTATCTCAATGGCGTCTATCCGTGTAACGCTGCTTAGACCGAACGTAATGCGCAAATCGGAATGAGAGATGTAGCTAGAGCCCCCGTGTATGCGCGCTGTCTGTTGACCGTGACTGGTGAAAATGGTCACTTTTGCACCAATTGCGTCACGGTTAGAATGAACTCCTTCTAACCGTATGGTAAGCCAGTTATTGCGGTTACCACCATCGTTTCTAAAGACCTGCAGCGGGCCGTTCTGCGCAACCATTACTATGTCCTGATCACCGTCATTATCGATGTCACCGACTGCTAGGCCCCTGGTTACCCGTGGCTTTGCAAGGTCGCCTAGAGAATGAACGTCATCAAAAAACTTGCCTCGACCATTGTTGTGGAAGAGCTGTTGGCTCTGGGCATAGGTTGAGCCTTCGCCTAGTATCTCAATGTGATCCAGAACGTGGCCGTTGCCAACCACCACGTCTAGATTACCGTCAAGATCATAGTCTATAGACTCCAGGCCGAATCCAAGAAACTGGAGATTTGAGCTCGCCATATCCGACTGGTAAGAGTCTTCCTCAAAGATTCCGTGTCCGATATTCTTAAACACCGATTTCGTTTCACCCGAAAAGTTGACGACAAGCAGGCTGTCCTCACCGTTGTGGAAGAAGTCCCCCGGCGCGATCCCCATACCGCTCATGGGCGTGCCGTCTGGTCCAACTGCAACTCCAGCTTGCATCGCCATGTTGGTAAATGTACCATTGCGATTGTTGTGCCACAGTGTATTGGGCATGGTATCGTTCGTAACGAACAGGTCCATCCAGCCGTCATCGTCGTAGTCCATCCAAACAGCCCCCATGGCCTTACCAGGCACAGCGTTTATGCCCGCCTTCTCTGTTATGTCGGTAAACGTTCCGTCGCCGTTGTTGTGGTAAAGACGGGACACCGACGGTTGATACACCTGGGGTCGGCAATAGGAGAGTTCACCCTCAAGCAGACACGGCTTATCGAGGGGGATTGACCATGAAGCGTAGTGACATATGAATAGATCCAGGTGCCCGTCGTTGTCGAAATCTCCCCATGCGCTGCTTAATGGCCAGGGAAAAATCTTACCTTCGGTATCAGCCACGCCCGCCACATGAGTGACCTCGGTGAATGTGCCATTTCGGTTGTTCTTGAACAGGTGGTTACCGCCATAGGCTGTGATGTACACATCGGGCCATCCATCGTTGTCGTAATCCGCTATGGAGACACCCATGCCGTACCCGGTATAGGAGTCTAGGCCTGAGCCTTTGGTAACGTCTGTATAAGTTCCGTCACCGTTGTTGCGATACAAAGCGTTCATTTTAGGAAACGGCTGAGTATTTGGGTTACCTGGAATGGGGCCACCCTGTACCACCAATATATCGAGCAGGCCATCGTTGTTGTAATCGAATAGCGCAACACCACCACCAGTTGTTTCGATAAAGTAGTGGTGTCCTGTCGCACCATTGTTGAAGTCCCAGTTGATACCGGCTTGCTTGGTAATATCATGAAACTGAATGGGATAAGTCGTAATCTGATGGCTGTTTGCTATCTGCTCCGGCGTAAAAATCGTAGTAACCGGATACGACTTCGGTTTGATAGCTGGGGAGCGCTTGGTATCGTGGCAGCCCGCACTGGTAAGAGCTCCGGCAATTGCCGTAAGGAAAAGTTTTCTGCGTGAAATCATTATTGTGGTTCAATGTAGGGCAGGTAGCCCGGTAACTTTAATTCCGACGCCAACTTAGGCAGGGCGTGGCGATTACAGAATGCAATTGCCTTAGAGCGCACATCGGTGTTTTTCGGGGCGGCAATCACCGCGAGCTTGTAATAGGTTAGCGCCTTTTGATCATGATCAAGGATCTCCTCCAAGTTCGCGAGTTTCAACAACGCCTTAACGTTTTGCGGATCGTACGGCATTCTATCCGCGAGATGGTCCGCAGTGTTTTTCCATTTAAGTACCTGATTGTAATGGGCGAGAACTATATTGCGCGCTTTGCTGTTGCCAAGCATTCCGTAGCACTGCATAAGCCCATACAATATTGTGTCGTTGTTAGGCTGGATACGGAGGCCGGCGGCGAAAAACTTTAATGCCTTAGCCGGTTGGTTGGCGGAAACAAGTATTTGACCAATCAGTACATAGGGATTTACAACGTACGGATTCACTCGGCCGGCGTGCAGTGCATACTTTAACACCATATTCATATTTTCAACAGTATGTGGTTTCTGTTTGTACACGCTTGCCATGAGAATGAGTGCCTGGTAATCGTCAGGATATAGTTTCAGATAAGTGGTTAGATCTGCCTGAGCCTGTTGCATATCCCCGTTATCCATCTCCGCCGCGACCATAGGAATATAGTATTCAGGCAGTATTTTGATGGCAGCAGCTCGTTTTAGATAGCTTATTGCCTCCATTCTATGGTGCGCCTCTACCAACTGCAGGCCGTAGTCACCAACCGCTACAACGTTGTGCGGCATCAGTCGCGCCGCTGCGAGGCCCGCCTTGTGGCTAAGATCTAGCCTACCTGCCTTGTGTGCCACCTTCGAAAATTCCAGTTGAAGGTTTCCGTCATTCGGGTTGAATGCGGTTGCCTGCAATAAATATTTACCAGCTACCCTGTAGTGCAAAGCGGCGGCGTAAAACTGTCCTAATTTCTCATAGTTTCGCCAGAATTTCGGGTCTGCCTTAATGCCAGCTTGCCAATAGTTTCGAGCGGCTAACGGCTGATGATGGTCCATAGCCGTCAGTCCTTTCTGATAATAGCGCATTCCCGGTCGATACATCTGATAAGAGTACCAACCAAGATAGATAATCGAGCCGAGTCCTGCCGCAAGGAGTATGAGTAGCAGGGCAGTTTTAAGCTTCGCAGCGCCGCGCGCTTCATTAGCGCGCTGAGCTGTACCGGAAGTCATTGCTAATCTCCAAACCGAGTCCAACGTGGAATAAGATTTGACATTTTACCACGTTATCTATACGTTAAATTAACAGTCCGAAAATCCTGAAAGATGACCCGAGGTATGAGTAACAGTGAGAGGATGGGTGCCTGATGAAAGTGAGACTGCACTTGCAGGACATAGCCGTACAAATAATTAGAAGGCGCCACATAGTGCGACGCCTTCTAATGTTTCTATGCGATACTGCCTAGCTGTTCCAAGTGGCTGAAGGGCCATGGAGCGGAGCGTTGGCACCCGTAGATACGTTTACGTTGTTGTTAAAGATAGCGTTTGGGGCTACCTGAGCAAGCGGCGCAAACTTCGTGTGACCATCTGCAAAAACCCAGTCGCGACCGCCGCCATTGGTGGTGAATCCAATGGTGCCGTTCTGGGTGTCGAAGCCCAATTCGTCATAAATCATCGGCTTTTCAGCAGGTGTGGTTATGGCCGCGTCGGAAACGCCATCGCGCACCGCAGCGCCGCAGAAGTGCGGCAGGCCCTGCCAGACGTTTACATCAGAGCCAAAAGAGGCATCGGTGTGGGAGTTCCAACTCTGATCAAGCATGGTTGTCTTGTCCCAGTAATCATGGTCATACCAGGAGTCGAACATCGAACCATAGCTTACGTAGTTGCTGTTGCGCCATGAGGTGCCGTCATTAGGGCAGTAGTAGACACCTACCTCTTTAATGTACGGATAAATTTGCGACTCCCATCCGCACGCCGCGTACGGGTCGACTTTCTTGGTGACGGGATCGGGCTGCCCAATCAGCGGTGAATCCCAGTTGTCTCCAGCAGGATACTGTTCGTCGTAATCTTGCACATACATCAGTGCAGCTGTTCCAAGTTGATTGAGGTTGCTGATACAAGCTGCCTGACGGGCTTTTAGACGAGCCTGAGCAAATACCGGGAAGAGAATGGCCGCGAGAATAGCGATAATAGCGATGACCACGAGCAGCTCGATTAACGTGAAACCCTTAGAATGATCTCTCATTTTAACCCTTTCTTTAAAGTGTCACACACGTGCGCAGGTGGTACTATTCGCCACTTTGCGCATAGCAAACATTTGGACCGGGAAGTAGAGGTTAATTACCAGACTGAGTGCCTGTGTTGCCGGGGGCAGCTTGCTGCGCCATGGCGGGCATGCCTTTGGTGGGAGTACCTCCTCCGCTGCTGCCGCGCATCTTTTGCATAGCTGTCATCTGCTTCTGCGCATCTGGAGCTAGCGTCTGCTTGCCGGACAAAAAGTGATACCCGTATGCAATGATCAGTATAAGCGCCACGATTCCAATGGCTACCGCCACTGGTGTGCTTATCGGCTTCTTCATCGGGCTGAACACCTCCCAAGGTGATGAAGTTCGTAACTGAGAGCAATGTACGGACAGTGTGAAGGAAGGGCACTCTCGTTGCGACTGTGTGCTAAGGTGATTTAACGTATTAGCATGCAGAATTATAATGCACTTTTCTGCTCCTGTCAATGCAAAATCGGCATAATTTATAACGATCTGTAAGAATATTTTAAAATATTCACATTATTCGTTTGCGGCCTGAACGAACGTTTAGTTAAAATTGTGCTCCTTGTGGAATGCATGCCATGTTTGTGGCTCTGGCATGCAATATTGGCTTAATTGGCTAGGATTTGCAGTATTCAAGGTACCAAATGAGATTGAATGACCTTTGGTACCATACTGGGTAAAATTTGGTTGAAATTG
Source organism: Chthonomonadaceae bacterium (assembly GCA_027450145.1). Classification (GTDB taxonomy): domain Bacteria; phylum Armatimonadota; class Chthonomonadetes; order Chthonomonadales; family Chthonomonadaceae; genus JAJZFK01. Next base: position 34,591 of record DAIDKH010000038.1, read on the forward strand.
TCTTTCGGATTTACATAAAGTTGTCAAATGTAGTTCGCATTGTGTTGGATGTGATGGAACCAAAGGGATACCAAATGCCAGATCGGACGTACCTAAAATCACGGGTGGCACTCCGCAACGATAGTCACAAGAATTTCAGGAGATTTAATCGGACAATTGTAGTCAGAAAATAAGATATGGCTAGCGGAATTAGTGTGAATATTAGCATGTAAATAGTTGTACATAGCAGTAAATGTAGGCTCGAGTTGATTAAGACGCTTGCTCATCTATGCTCGAATTACACGGCAGTATGTCTGTGCAGTATCCGCGTAGAGGATCCCACGCCCAGTGATTCACCGTTAAACTGGCGCAGGATTTTGAATTTTCGTATGGTGAATCTGCTTGCACTATGCCCCAACTGGACCCTAGCATTTCGAATTCCTCATTGGACTGCCCTCAATGTCCAAGCATCTATGCCAACGCGGCGGTTTAATCCGTTAGGCTCCATGATGATCGCCGTCTTAGTTGGCCGCGTGAGACGAGCTATAAACTTACTCTGCTTGGTATTACCGCCGCGACAATACGCGAATAGCGCCTCGTGTTATAAGTGGGTTCATCGCAAGGTTCAATTCTACAGTATTCTCTGCAAAAACCTGTAAAGATTACCGATAATCGAACTGTTGGAGGGTATCAGGTCTGTTAGGCATACCGATATTTCATCCAACTACCATCTGTTTTTGGAGTGATTGACTTTATGGAAAGAGGTCTCTATACTGCTGCATCTGCGATGATGGCCCAACAGACCATTGAAGATATTCTCGCACAGAATATCGCCAACGCAAGCACCATTGGTTACAAGCAGGACGTTCCATCCTTCGAAGCACTTCGAGGTATGCAACTCGATCGAATCACGAATGGCAACCAAACCTCTGTGGGAACACTCGGTACTGGTGTTGAACCTGGCCAGATATATACCGACTGGACCACTGGCGCTATTGAAACTACGCACAATCCTCTGGATGTAAGTCTCGCAGCAGGTCAATTCCTTACCGTGCAGACACCCACGGGTACGGCTTACACCCGGGCCGGCGCACTCACTCTTGACGGCAAAGGCAATCTCGTAACGATTGGTGGTCAACCCATTTTGGATTCGGCGGGTAAGCCAATCAACGTGTCTGGCGGAGTAGGGGTGCACATCGACGGAGCAGGCAATATTATATCAGCCGGCAAAGTTGCCGCAACACTAGGCATCATGCAGATTAATCCAACTGGGCTTACCAAAGCCGGCTACTCGCTCTATACAGCACTGCCTGGAACCGTGGTAAAGGCCGCCACAACTCCGACAGTATATCCAGGCACAGTTGAGCAGTCGAACGTAAACATCGCGCAGAGCCTTATCGAGATGATTATGGTTCAGCGCAATTTCGATACCGCAGAAAAGGCAGTCTCTACTCACGACGCCGCACTTCAGCAGGTAACCACGGACGTGGGCAAGGTATAGACCCTCGCCAGGGTCTGCTATTCAATCTTTCAACGGCTGGACCGCTCATTTTCTTGGCGGAGGCCGTGCTGTTCGCACCCGATGTGTGCGACGCGCAATCACTGCGGAATATGACCGCAATGGAGGCTTGGCACGACTATGGATCGCGCACTATTCACTTCTGCAACGGGTTTAGCTGCACAGCAGCTTAGCCTAGATGTAATCGCCAACAACCTGGCAAACGTAAGCACTACAGGCTTTAAATCAAGCCGCGCCGATTTTCAGGACTTAATGTATCAGGATCTGCAGGACCCCGGTAGTCAAACCGGCCCAAACTCGATGCTTCCAACGGGGACACAGGTTGGTCTGGGCGTTTCTGCTGGCGTTACCAGAACGATTAACACCGAGGGCACACTGCAGCAGACTGGTGGCGCCACCGACATGGCGATTAATGGCGCAGGATACTTTAAGATACTTATGCCAGATGGCTCCACTGCGTACACCCGCGCAGGTAACTTCTCAGTTGATGGAACTGGCAGGCTGGTAACGCCCCAAGGTTACTCCATACAGCCCGAGGTCCTCATCCCGCCGAACAGCCAGAACATCGCCATAAACTCTACTGGTCTCGTGACAGTTATGTTGCCTGGGCAGACACAGCCTCAAACCGTTGGTCAGATTACACTCACCACATTCATCAATCCTTCTGGGTTACGAGCAATGGGAGGCAACCTCTTTCAGGCGACCGTTGCATCGGGGCAACCGGTGGACTCAAATCCTGGGACACAGGGCACAGGCACTCTACAACAGGGAGCACTGGAGTCCTCCAACGTGGACATCGTATCTCAAATGGTGCAGATGATCATCCTTCAGCGAGCTTATGATACTAACTCTAAAGTGATTCAGTCGGCTGATCAGATGATGGCAACGACCAACCAGATGAAGGCGTAGGCCAGAGGTTCTTTGCAATGAATTTCGCTTTAAAAGCCGGCTGTGCGCTCATGTTGTGCCTCGGTCTCTCTGCCATTTCTGTTGTCACAGCTTCTGCACTCACTCACGCCACAGTAGTGGTGAAAGTACGCGATTTGAGCCAGGTGGACGGAACACAGTTTTCGCTAGGTGAGATTGCCACTGTTTCTGGTGATTCATCTGCCGAGGTAGCGCGTGCACGGTCGGTTATTATAGGTATATCCCCGTTGCCAGGAATGGTGCGCAACCTCATGCCCGGTGACATCCTTGTCCACTTGCGCGCCGCCGGCTTCAAACCGGCCATGCTGCACATAATCGCGCCCAGTGTGGTGGAGGTGCAGCGCAAGTCAATCACTGTAAGCATGGCGCAGGCATCAGCAGTTGCCGTAAAGGCAGCCGAGGCGGCCGTTGCGACAATGCCCGGCGCATCCGTTACCGCAGAGACACCCAACGGATCTGTTAACGTTCCCACAGGTACGCTCACACTGGTGGCTGGGCCGGTGTCGGGACAGGCGGACATGGGCACACTCTATGTTCCGGTTGCAATTCAGGTGAATGGCAGTACCGTTCAGACCGTGCAGATCACGCTGCAGGTCAACCAGAAAGCGACGCTGGTAGTCGCCAATCACACCATCTCACCGCAGGACATCATCACTGCTGCCGATGTGTCGCTGGTCACGATCAATGTGCCGCACGGGTTCAACTCCCCTGTCACTTCCATTGATGCCGTTATCGGCAAGCGCGCCACAAGCATGATTTCTGCTGGAATGCCAGTGCCTGCGACCGCTTTGGAGACGCCCCCCGATATCACTGCAGGAAGCGTAGTAACAATCCTATGTGCTGTCGGCACTGTGCGGATAACTGCAACAGGTACCGCCGAGGCTGCAGGGCATGTTGGAGAAACCATTCAAGTTTACGCCAACTCTACACGCAAGATGTTGAGCGGAATCATTCTCGACAAACATACGGTGCAACTTACTTCCATTCGCAATGGGCAGGCAGGAGAAAGCGGCAAATGAAAACGACAAAAATCGCATTGAGCGTGTTGATGTGTACCACTATAACGGTGCTGGTGATGCCAGTTACTCCGGCAGCCGCCCAGTCGCTCTTTCCTGTTAAACAGGCCAACGAGGCTCTTAGGGGCAGTACCAGCGGAGGTACGTTTTCGCTCTTCAGCGATCTACGGGCTCACGAGGTCGGAGATGTACTCACCATCACGATTAACGAGAACACAACGGCGTCATCCAGTGCGACTACTAAAGTGTCTCAGGATGAGGGAGTGAACCTGTTTGGAGGTTCTGGCCTTTTCCACCGGCTCTTCGGAGGACTGAGCCTAGGTGCAACAAATTCCCGTACGGCCAACGGATCGGGCCAAACTACCCGAACTGGAACCCTGGTTACCACGCTCTCTGTGGTCGTTAAGGACGTGTTGCCAAACGGAATTCTCAAAGTTCAGGGATCACGAGTTATAGGCGTTAATAAAGAGTCGCAGAAGGTCACATTTACGGGTCTTGTGAGGCCCGAGGATATTGGCTCTGATAATACCGTGCCCTCTAATCTGGTGGCAGACGTGAAGGTCCAATATGACGGTAAAGGCATGGTTTCAAGAGCCCAAAGTCCAGGAATACTGACGCGCATTGTCCGGTTCCTCTTTTAGGGCGAAGCGTTGATGAGAAAGCAGACAATGAGATTAATTACAGCTCTATCGATAACGATGTTAATCGCTGTGCCGTGCATGTGGGCTTCGGCACAGCAGGGCGCAGCCACCGGGCCTCAGATCGCTTCATACAGCAGTGCCGTACCTGGTCCGGGCCTTGTACGCTTGAAAGACATTGCAAATGTGCAGGGGGTGCGTGGAAATCAGCTGATTGGCTACGGCCTCGTCGTGGGCCTGGAGGGAACCGGTGACGGTCAGAGCACTATTTTTACAGTGGATACACTGGCAAATATGCTAAGGCGGTTCGGGATCACGGTATCTCCCTCGGCCATAACGGTAAAGAACGTTGCAGCAGTCATGGTAACGGCCACATTGCCGCCGTACGCAAAACCTGGCAGCCGCATTGATGTGATTGCGTCATCGATGGGTGATGCCAAATCGCTGCAGGGTGGGACCTTGCTGCAGACCCCTTTGCGGGCTGCGGATGGCCAAATCTACGCGGTAGCGCAGGGGCCGCTCTCAATCGGCGGCTTTAACTACTCCTCGGGCGGCAGCAGTGTGCAGAAGAACGATGTGAACGTGGGGCGTGTTCCTAACGGCGCTTACGTTGAGCAGGCTGTACCAATGCCAGTAACTGCAGACGGCACAACGCTGCAAGTCTCGTTATCACAAGCGGATTTTACGACCGCTGCACGAGTAGCCGCAGCCATTCGCACCCAGCTAGTGGGGGTGAACGCCCTCGCGATGGATGCCGATACCATCACTGTTGATATCCCTCCAACGATGCAGGGGGACATGGTTCGGTTTATTTCTCGAGTGGAAAGAGTGACGGTTACCCCTGACGTGCAGGCGAAAATTGTGGTGGATGAGAGAACGGGTACAGTGGTCATTGGTGGTAACGTGCGTCTTGCGCCGGGCGCGGTTGCACATGGCGATATCAACATACAGGTCACCAACACCCCTGTAGTCGTACCTGCACCTCCTGGCATAAATGCGCCACCGCCTGTAGTCGTCCCTCAGAAGTCGACTACGGCCACCGAGAGTGGCGGCAAGCTCGCAATTATTCCCGCCACGACCACTGTAGATCAACTTGTGCACGCTCTAAACGCATTAGGTGTTTCACCGCGTGACCTCATATCCATCTTGCAGGGTATGCACGCTGCCGGCCTCATAGATGCCGAAATCGAGATTATGTAGGAGAACGATACTTCATGACACAAACGATAACTGCGGCAGGCAGCGCTGGAACACCTGCCTACCAACAGGAAGTCACAAAACTGAAAAAAGCGGCGCAAGGCTTTGAAGCGATCTTTCTCGATACTCTTCTTAAAGATATGCGCAAATCGACCAAACAGAGCCACCCACTCTTTGGCGGGGGATTCGCGGCTGGTGAATACCAGAGCATGATGGATCAACAGTTGGCGACTACGATGAGCAAGAGTGGAGGCTTTGGGCTCGCATCAATGCTCGTTAAAAACCTCGCACCGTTGCTGCCAGGGGCGCCCACCAAACCTGCGCATCCGGAAGCGGGTGTACAAGGCGTCACTGTTTCGGGCGCCGCAGGTACCGCGGCCGCTGCCGGCGCAGTTCCTGGAACCTCAGGCTCTGAAGTAGGCGCTGCCAGTGAGTTGTCAACGGTAGCCCCGATGGCTGTTGTACCCGCCGGTGTTCCCGGCCGAGGAGGGCGATAATGCCTGCACCACAAGTTGCAAATGCAGTGCCTGTTCAGCGACTGCTTCAGCAGGAGCTTGCCGTAATGGAGCAGATCCTTACACTGACCGATGCAATTACCGATGCATTAACAAAGCAGGACATCGCACGGCTCCAGGAGTTGGTTGCTGAGAAGCACCGATGCATTATGAATGGTACGCGAATTGATCAGGAGCGCGTTGTTGCAGCCAAGAGCCTGGCATGGGCGGCAGGGGTATCTCCTACAAGCACACTCTGGCAGGTCTGTCAGGTTCTGCCCAAGGCTGGTCGCAATACTTTGCTTCAGTTGCGTTCACGGATGCTGAATGTTCACTACCGATTGCAGCAGGCGGAGGATCGTAACAAGGTTCTATTGGCGAACGCCATACACCTTACACGATTTCACATCGACTTACTCACGAATGCAGCGCTGCACCCCGCAGCGTATGGCACGAACCTTACCAGAGTGGCTAATCCCGCGTTTTATGTGGATAACAAGGTCTGATGACTAATGGAACCAGCCGGACCACGGATTGGGTCGGCGACCGGATCAAGGAGATGATAACTAAATGACATCAACATTCTTCGGGCTGCAGCTGGGGTATTCGGGCCTAATGGCGAACCAGACAGCTCTAGACGTCATTTCTAATAATACTACCAACGTAAATACGCCAGGTTACACCCGTCAAGTGGTGAACTTCACGGAGGGTACACCCTACACGGTTCCGGGTTTGGGCTCACCTACACTTGGACAATTGGGTACAGGCGTGACAATATCCAGTGTTTCGCAGGTCAAGGATCAGTACCTCAACCAGCAGGTTTGGGCCGCGGGATCCAGTCTTAGTTCTTCTAATAGTCTCAGCACGTCGCTTAGCCAGGTGGAGTCCGCATTTGGTGAACCCAGTAGCACAGGTATCGGAGCACAACTGACAAACTTCTTCAATTCGTTCAGCTCGCTAGCTACCAATCCACAGGACAGCGGCTTACGAACAACAGTAGTAGATACCGCTGTGTCGCTTACGACTGAGTTTCACACGGTAAATACTAACCTCGCCGCTCTAACGCCACAGATTGCCAACCAGACGAATTCTGCAATATCGCAAGTGAACCAGCTAGCAAGCCAGATAGCCGCGCTAAACGGTCAGGTAAAGCTTGCCATCACTAACGGTAACAGCCCCAATGACTTAATGGATAAGCGGGGACAGCTCATTACCCAACTCAGCAGTATCGTCAATGTACAGCCAATAAACGAAACCGATCCCTCAACAGGCAAATCCACCGGCGCCATCAACCTGAATGTAGGCGGTTTCGCTCTTGTGCAAGATGGTACTGCGAACGGACTTCCATCTACGGTAACAACGCAGGACGGCCAGCATGGACTGCAGACTAGCACGGGTACTTTCATACCTATCCAAAGCGGGCAACTGTCAGGATTGCTGCAGGCAGCGACGTTGGTGGCAGGTTACCAAAACCAGCTTGATACACTGGCTTACAACCTTGCTACATCTGTAAATAGCATTCACCAAACGGGTGCTGCGTTAGACGGAAGCACGGGCCATCTATTCTTTGCGGCACCACCTCCCAGCCCAGGCACCGGGGCTGCTGCATCGCTGAACGTCGACCCCAACATACTCTCAAACCCGAACAACATAGCCGCGGCGACCTTGCCGGCCCCTCCAGCCACACCAGCACCTGGAAACGGCGACAACGCGACTGCCATTGCTCAGCTGGCATCCACTGCGGTGGTAAACGGTCAGTCGCTAAACGACTATTACAACGGGCTCATTGCAAAAATTGGCGCGGACTCGCAAGTCGCGCAACAGCAAGTAACAACGCAAACTGCTGTGGTGAATCAGTTGCAGAACCAGCAGTCGTCGGTTTCCGGGGTCAATATGGACGAGGAGCTTACGAAGATGCTGCAATACCAGCGATCCTATCAGGCAGCCGCCAAACTGGTGAGCGTTGCGGACTCGTTTCTCGACACTATCATTAACACCATGAACTGATGTGTCGTGTACCTGCTCGCGGTTGTGATAACTCACCTGTGAGCAGGCAGCGGCCGGAGAGTATTACGTTATGGCAATGCGTGTAAGCACAATGGAAATGGCAAATCTCGCCATATTCAACCTGAATCAAACATCGACCAACTACCAAACCGCGCAAGAAGTGGTGAGCAGCGGATTGGCAATTAATAAACCTTCGGATAATCCTGCTGGAATGGAGCAGGTGCTTCAACTGCAGCACCAGAATGGGCTGCTAACGCAGTTCAGTACGGTAATGAACGATGCG
>DAIDKH010000039.1 GCA_027450145.1 Chthonomonadaceae bacterium
TAGGCAGTAGACGGATGATCGGGTTCTAAATAAGCTGTCACAGTGATTGGCTCTCCTTTAATGCGGCAGCTTCGAAGCAGGTAAGCCTTCAAAAGTGCCATTCGATTTTCCAAAGTAAACGTTGAACTACTCTGAGTCTGTACATAGGCCCTATTCTGTGTCACAGCCGATGCCATTGCGCGATATGGCAGTGGCATTTGTGCATTGAGCGCAGCGCGCCACAGTTGCGGTAACATCCCCTTTACTGGCTTTAACCAGTCATCGTAGTTCTGTCCCTGCTTGCGGTCAGGCAGCAGACACTCCACAAGCCTTCCTATCGCCGGTTCATTGGCCAGGCCGCGTCCATTGCTCCTCACAATGGAAAGATCGTCGAACCAGGCGGCCACTGCTGCCGCCAGCTGTTCAAACTCACCCATCATCCAGTCGCGCACCATCACCCTGCCGGCTGCGCCTGTGATCGTGCAGCAAAAGTACCTGCTGCTCGCAAGCTGTTGCGCTCTCGGCGTTCCACCTGCCTTAATGGCGGTGACAAGCGATTTAGCGGCTTGTAACGCCGTGGATTCCTCAAGGGCTTTGGGTTCAAGCAAAAAGCCGAGTAGATCGTCCTCTTTAGGCACGCTGCAGTCGTACCAGTAGAGTGGTTTGCTGCCCGCCACCAGTGGCGCTGCGGCAATAAGGCTGTTCATTGCGTCACAGTACGCCGTTGCTGCCTCTTCGGAGACGGCAGCGTTTCGCGATTGCTTCAATCCAAACGAGCCGAAAGCGTCCTTGTCGAAACTCACCAACGTGGACCCCGTCGCTGTGCCTCCCACACTGCTGGCCGCAATTTTAGGATGAGTGACTGCTGGGTCGCCAAGACTTCCTCGTGCAAAGCAAACCATCTCAGATGACGCCGCTTTAGGTCTAACCTGCGTCCGGAATTCCCGCCACCACGACTGCCATCCGTCGTCCTCTAACACAAGCCGCCCATCTACACGCAAGCTGACCGAGTCGGTCTCCTTCACCCTGTCCTCATTCATTTGCGCCCTAATCGTGTTGAGGGTAGCCTCGTCTTGCAATGCACCGGCTATAGCCGCGAGATATGGAACAACACTCGATGCCTGTTCTAGTAATCTAGTGAAGAAGAGATGTTTTGCTGTGGCTTTTGCAATTTCCTTATCAGCTGCTGTCGGTTTCAGGAACAGCCCAACCGTGGCGGCAGACTCTACCAAAAAATGACAGCCCTTACTAGCTATCAATTCTGGCTGGCTTAGATCTGGACACCGCAAGGTCAAGCCTTTTCCGTCGTCGCCCAAGCTAAGCACACCAAGGAATTGTCCGCCTGCGCTAAAATCCAGCGCGTACCGTACAATCTTCATCTTGAAACCTGGTTCAGATGCCATGCCTTTGCGTTCAGCGTATTCCAACAAGTACTCAAGCATGGTTCGTTCCCCCACCGGCTTTCTTCACATCAGGGCTGTCATACTCGGGTACCAGCATACTCCCACGCTTAACCTCGGCGTGGAAGACGCTCACCGATACCGCGCCTGGCACACCTGCCAGCCTCTCTTCATGCTCTATGGGGATAGGAGGTCGCGTATTGCCAGCTACCGTGCGATTCGCCATATGCGACAAATCAAACACGTCATACAGCATCCAGCCAATCTGCATATCCAGTGGTACAGGGGCCTCGTCAGCCGGCCCAGCAGGCTTAAAGAACGCAGGAAATTCGCGACAGCCAAGGCAGGGCTGATAGAAGCACTGACCTCGCGCGGCACGCCTTGCAAACTGTGCATCCAGTCCGTTTACCTCCTGCTTGTACTTCTCAAATGGACGAATTTCCGCGTGTATGCGGTAGCGTACGTCCTTAAGCGCCATGGTCTGCCGTTGCGTACGGCCCTTGGTATCTGTACCTGCGTCAGCCTGGGTAGCATCTGCCATAATGGGCAAAATCGGCTCGGTGCCTTTCATCCAACGCGCAATAGTACTCTCTGGAGGCGCCTTCTCTTTTACCTCGTTCCTCATAAGCGATACATAACGCGGTATCGCAAACATATCAATCTGCAGAATTTGCCAGTGGAATTTTGGTTTCCAGTAGATCGCCTCCAACACTCCGCGAGCCGCGGAAGGCGTCATTATGGGATAGCTGAAACGCTCCACCTTCATTACAGGCTGCGTAAAGCAGGCGTAATCGCCCCAAACTTCAAGTATATGCCTGGTTGGCACTGTGGTTCTCCTTTCGTCAACAGTTCAAGCCTCAAACGATGAACCCTCCTTCCGCGTCCGTAACATCAATTCCCAACAGATCGCTGTAGTGTCTCTCGTTCAACATGGCATACCAAAATGGTGCGAGTTCTCCAGCGCGATAACGTTGTGTAAACTGCAACTGCACCAGGGCCGCATGTGCAGGGTGCTCCCGGTCTATTGGCAGATACATACCCGCACTAAGCGGGGAAGCCTTGCGAAGCCAAAGTCTATCAATGCCTCGCTCGTTGGCACGATCTAGAAGTGGTTCAAATTCCTGGAAGAGCGGTCTGTACGGAACCAATACATTGATGGCGTTGTCCTGAATAACCTTATATTCGCTCGCCACAGAATTAAAATCGCCCGACCTTATTGCCTCAACCAGTCCCTCTGCGCGCTTCTCCGGCCGGTTAAGGTCATACAGTTCAAGGCAGTATTTCTCTACAATTGCAGGGTCTTCTATGTGAGGTATCTCACCGCCATTCATCGCTAGAAGCGACCGGGTGACCTCTGTCGCTTGTTTATAAGCTGCGTCGGGATAGTGCTCATCGTCCAGGTTAAACACCCTAACCGTTCCCGGAGAAACCATCCGCCCGTTGCGATTGCACCTGCCAGCCGCCTGAATGACTGCATCTAGTGGCGCGAATGCACGATAGACCGCGGGAAAGTCGATATCTACTCCCGCCTCCACGCACTGCGTCGCCACCAAAAGAATAGGCTCACCATTCACCAGGCTGTTCCTAACCTGTTGCAGCACATCCTTGCGGTGTTGAGGGCACATGGAGGTGGAAAGGTGACGCACTGCACCAGGGTGGCATGCTACCTGCTGCAACCGCCTGGCGAGCTCTCCAGCTGCCTTCCTCGTGTTCACGATACACAACGCCTGACGGTGGTTAACTACCAGTTGGGCAAGTTCATCTATGGTCAACTTCTCACCCGTAGCGGGCCATTCTACTACGGTGCGCTGCAGACCAAAGGCGTTATGAACTCGTGGTGCCACAATTTCCTGGGCGTGCCAAGTGGCCTCCTTGCCGGCCGCAAGTTTGTCATTTAAGTGCCCAAACGCAGGCTGTGTTGCCGTAGCAAACACCACAGAGCTACCATAGGCACCCTGAGCCAATCGACTGAGAGCAGCAAGCGTGGGCAGTATCAGCTTCTGTGGTAGTGCCTGCGCTTCGTCGAAGATGACTACAGACTGGGCAAGTCTGTGAAGCTTGCGGCATGCGGCGGGCCGGTTCGCGAACAGAGATTCCAGAAGCTGCACGGTGGTCGTAACGACAATAGGCGCATCCCAGTTTTCCGCCTGCAAGCGTGCGAACCCCATTCCCTCACCTGCATCATCCTGGTCCTGATGAGTGTTCGCTTCAAATGGCGTGAGGCTATGATGCTCTAGGATGTAATTGCTACCGAAAACAGGATCAAAAATGGCGCGGTACTGCGCAGCGGTCTGTTCAATAATATTCAAATAAGGAAGGACTATCACTACGCGACGCAGCCCATTTGCGGCAGCGTGCTTGAGTGCAAACCCCATCATTGCTAGTGTCTTGCCAGACCCAGTTGGTGCAGATAGCGTAAAAGGACCTGGCGGGCGGGATGCCTCCTCAAGGCATGAATGCCAGACAGCCTGACGCAACTCTGCGAGCAAGGGATTGGCTGCGGCGCCCTCTGATAAGCTGTTCACGTAAGCAGTCAGCAACTGCAGAGCCAAATCGGCATTTAGTTCTGGCACTGCGTGCTCTGTATCGCCATCAAAGTGGGCGGCGGTGTCCAGATAATCCGCATCTACCAAACAAGAGAAGAGCATACGCGTATCCAGCATTCCGCCAACGCTGGGATCCGGTAGGCACACGTCGTCATTGTTGCTCTCTACTACAAATCCGTCGGCAGCCAGGCGTACAAGTAGCGCCTCCAAATCGGTACATGTTACGATCCCCTCACGCGGATCTTGCTTAGCCAGTTTCTTCGGTGCAAGCAAACTAAGCGATTCTTTGTTCATCTGCTGAAGGCCGATGTGGTGGCCCTGGATAGCCAGCGCGGCGTTTAATCTACGCGTTACCTGTAGCGCGGCCCACGCGCCCATAGACCAGTGATCCAGCCCCTTACCGTGCCCATGTAATCGATCCTGGAAAAGTTCGCTGTATTTGCCAATATCGTGCAGCACGCCGGCGATCCTTGCCTCGTCCGCACACCCAAATGCGTCCGCAAATTCTGCCGCCATAGCTGAGACATGACTGACATGTTCTTGCATTGTCTGCCAGTTGCCACTGGCTCCTTTGCTATGGGCGAAAAATAGTTCATTACGTAGTGTCGAGGCCATTCCACTGCTCCAGAACAGGCGTGTGTTATAAATATAATCTCGCGCACGTTCGAAAATTTTCCTGTTAGTCTTCGATTAAGTAATTATTTTTAAGCGAGCATAATACCTGCGGTTATTTAGCGGCGTACATAACACCTGGAATCTATTTTCTAAACACCCTGTTACAGTTGCGTATCTCCGCAGTGAGTACGCGGCAAGAGACTACTTATGAGGGTTGGCTAACGACGCCTGCGCTGATAACCGCTTTCATACTGGCGGAAGCCTTCGGCCAGCAGTGCGTCGTGCCATAAGGGTGGCGCAGGTGAGGTACCGTCTACGGAAGTGATGTGGATGGCTTTGCGCCTGCCAGTTTCCACTTCCAATGCGAGCGCATGCACGGCGGCTCGCAGCTGCTTTGATATGTCCCGTTGAGCGTCGACTGGGACGAATGTATAGAGCTGGGAACCATCTGCGTTGAGCCAGAAGAGAGCATAGCCGTCCACCAGGCCGACGGTGGCCCCCACTGTCCGGGATACGCGTCTGCCAGAACTCGTTGCAGGCCACGGCACCAGGAGCCCGTAGGGATTTGCCGGATCGCAGGCGCTTAAGATAAGGCACTGTGGCTCCTTGGGCGATTCACGCAAGCGCCGCAGCGATTCCACTACCTCGGGCAGCGCGAACTGCAGCCCACCGAGATCTGCCACAAAGTTACCCCGCCTCAACTTACCGGCAAGCTCCATGGAAGTTAGCAGCGGGTAGATGGCGGAAAACCCGCCAGGGATGCCGGCAGCAGCCACGATGTCCCTGGTAACCAAGCCATTCTGGCGAAGCAGCAGCTTAAGCCGTCCCGCCACTTTCTCGGTGCTGGTATGCCCATCTGCTACACACTCCTCTACAAGCCACCAGCGTCCGGAGACACGTGCAGGAACTGCGGGCTTTGCGCCGTAGCGGGCGCCACGTGGAACCCTCGCGCCAAGGTGACGGTCAGCGCGATCGACCGTGCCCGTGGTAAACGACCGTAGCGGCTGAAGCGAGTCATTCGTCACGATACCCGCCCACGCCAGCGCCCACATCTCTTCCTCAAGCTCGGCAGGGAAGCCGCCAACGGCTGCGGTGATTCGCGAGAAAAAGCTCGCGCCTCGTTCGCGCAGAAATTCACAAATTCGATATCCTGCCGTACCCTCCGGCGGCCATTGCGGCGGCGTAGTGGCAATCGTGGGAGCATCATCCACGTAATACAATCTCACCATGCCGTCGTGGGCACCCAGTTTTCGTGCTGCGATCCAAACCAGTTCACCGCTCGCGATAAGCGAGTCAATCATATCTGGCTCGTAGTTTTCCAGTCTGCGACCGAATATCTCACTGTCCAACTGCGAGGCAGGAAGGTCTACGCCCTCCAGCATAGATATCACGGTTCTCACATCGAGGCGCGGCTGCCCAACCGCCAAGCCGTGCATCTCGTGCAGCGTGCGTACATAGGCCGCAATGGACACTGGTTCAATTTCCCGACGCAGCTGCTCCAGTGTGCGATACCGAATTACACGCAATACGCCGGTGTCGCACCATTCCGCCTGATGTGACTCAGGAAGAAATTCGCCCTCGCTAACCCGTCCGCGAGCAGCCAGTGCCTGCAGCGCAAGGCGAGTGGCGGGTGCAGGCAGTCCCAGTCTGCGAGAAAGGTCTTCGGTGGTAAACGGGCCATGGGTACGGGCATAACGCGTCACCAGGTCGTGCAGCGGTTCTCGCACGGCTGCCAGTAGCTGCGTGGGTACGGCGTCAGGCAAACTTGTGCCTAATCCATCGCGGTAACGGGCAACGTCTTCCACTGCTATCCAGCGAAGTTCGCCGGCGATTACCACCTGAAGAATTCGCCCGGCCGCTTGCAGCCCCAACAGCCAGACCTGGGCGTCATGGGGAGACGCGCACCTCTCACGCACCTCGTCGTCTGTAAGGTCGCCGATGTCGAGCAGCAGGTCATGAAGCGCATCGGGATGCGCGGCCTTACGCTCCGTCGTCAAGTACTGAGCGGTATCCTGCCAGGCGGTGATTACGTTACCATCTAACAGGCTGCGCACTGCATCGGCTCCCATTAGTGAACGGAGCCTGGCGTGGTCTACCTGCAACGCCTGCGCCTTCCGCTCTGCCGCAGGTACGTCGCCTTCGTACATAAAGTTGGCGACATAGGAGAACAAAAGTGACGAGGCGAACGGCGAAGGAACCGGCCGTACTAAACGCGTGACCTCAACCTCATCAGCCTCCACGCTGCGCAACAGATCCGCCAGGGCCGGCACGTCGAAATCGTCCTGCAGAATCTCGCGGAACACCTCGAGCAGCAGCGGGAAATCGGGATATTCTGCCGCCGCCTGCAGCAAGTCGATCGCGCGTTTACGCAGCAGCCAAAGCGGCGACCTGGCGCCGGGTCGTCGGCGTGGTAGCATGAGTGCTCGCCCAGCCGCTTCGCGAAATCTGGTAGCTACCATCGTATTAACAGGCGCTCCCTGTCCGGCCGCGCGAGCGCCCGCCCCACCACCGCAGAGGTAGCGCATGAGAAGCCGCTCCAGGTCGGCAGCGTCGGGCAGAATGGAGATGGTATTCGGCGGTTCTGGAGTATCGGGAAACCGCAGAACCAGTCCGTCATCAAACCACAGAACGTCTGTTTCGTAACCTGTGATTTCGGTAACTCGAGCAGAAATAGCCATCGCCAGGGGCGCGTGCACACGCGAACCCAACGGGCTTAGCAGGCATACACGCCACTCTCCGGCATCATCGCGCGACGCTTCTATCACCAACCTCTTGTGAGTTGGTACTGCACTGGCGCGCTGTTGCTCCATGAGGTAATCCATCAGTGTGCGGGCTGAGGGTTCATCCATGCCATGGTGCTGCATCAGCGCGTTAACTGCGCTAATTGCGTCTGAACTAATCAGTTTGTCTGCAAGTTCGCCGATGGCACGGCCATAGTGCACGTGCCTGCCCTGTCGATCGCTGTGCCAGAAAGGCATGCGGCCGGGCCTTCCTGCAGCCGGTGACACAAGTACACGGTCTCGAGTAATCTCGTCAATGCACCACGACGTGGCTCCCAGGATAAACACGTCGCCCACACGACATTCAAACACCATCTCTTCGTCAAGCTCACCCAATCTGCCTTTTACATCCGGTTGCGAGCTCAAGTAAACGCCGTATTGGCCCCTGTCTGGAATGGTGCCCGCGTTGGCTATAACCAGCTGTTTGGTGCCAACTCGCCCACTAACCAGCGATTGCTGCCGGTCCCAAACAATACGAGCACGCAGCCCGTTAAACGCAGTGGAAGGATACTTACCTGAAAGCATATCGAGAGTATCGTGAAGTAGATCGCGAGGCAGCTCACAGAACGGCGCAGCACACCGGATAAGCGCATACAGTTCCTCGACTGACCAATCCTTCGCACTAACCATTGCCGAGATATGCTGCGCAAGTATATCCAGGGGATTGCGGGGAACGTGCACGGGCTCTATTTCTCCAGCTTTCATGAGCGCCGGAAGAGCAGCGCAAGCAGGCAGGTCTCCCCTAAATCGGGCAACCACTATTCCATGGCTGGTGCGGCCCACCTGATGGCTCGCGCGCCCAACACGTTGGAGCGCAGAGGCAACTCCCGGCGGCGAGTCTACTTGTACCACCAGGTCTATGGCCCCTATGTCAATTCCCAGCTCGAGGGATGAGGTCGCAATAAGCGCCGATAGCAGCCCTGCTTTTAAATTCTGCTCTATGGCCAACCGCTTCTCTCGCGCCACCGATCCATGGTGGGCAAGAACCAGCTCCTCATCGGCGAGTTCGTTAATCGCCGCAGCCAACCTTTCGGCCATGCGCCGGCTGTTCACGAATATAAGTGTGGAAGTGTGCGAGTTGATGATCTCGAGTAGCTGCGACGCCAGCGCGGCCATAGTGTCGCCCGCCATGGTTCCTGGTTCACCACCCTCTGCTGGCATTTGGGTCCCTGCCAACTGCACATCCACCATCAGCCTGCGGGAGGCGTCCGCGTTCACGACGGTTACTGACCGCGGTCGGGCCTGGTGAGCGCTGTCATCCCCCGCACGGTGTTGGTAACCGCCAAGAAACCTTGTCGCCTCGTCAATAGGCCGCACGGTCGCAGATAGACCAATGCGCTGAACGGGTGTGTCGCAGATCTCCTGCAATCGTTCAAGCGACAACGCCAGATGCGCGCCGCGCTTACTTCCTACAAGGGTGTGGATTTCGTCAATGATGACCCATCGCACTTTTTGCAATTTGGCAGCCGCTTGCCCCTGAAGCAGCAGGAATAGAGACTCTGGCGTCGTGATGAGGATGTCGGCCCCGCGGCGAATAAAAGCGTTCCGTTCAGCCGTAGTCGTATCGCCCGTCCGTATCGCAATTCTAGGCATATAAAACCGCTCGTTCCGCGTGCGTGCCAGGTGCTCGACGCCATACAATGGGTCGCGGAGATTGCGTTGCACGTCGGCTGCAAGCGCTTTCAGCGGCGATATATAGAGTATTGAGCAGCCGTCATCACCTGGAGAGTGGTTAAACATCACCTCGTCAATCGCTGCAAGGAAAGCCGCGAGGGTTTTTCCAGACCCCGTTGGGCTTACAATAAGCGTATGGTCGCCGCGTTTAATGACCGGCCAACCCATGATCTGCGGCGGCGTAAGCTCCACAAACGTGTTCGCTAACCACAATCGAGTTGTTTCGCTAAAATTACTTAGCGCAGGATGAGCAATAATGGATGGGTCTGTACTGCCGTTCATGCTCCAACTCTCCAGGCGCTGTTCACAATCTAAGGAAACGACCCTGCCGCCGGAGGCCACAGGCCATTTAGTGTAGTACTGGCAGCCTGCGACAAACCAGAATTGTGCCACTCGCTCATCAAATTACCCTATGGGCAGGAAAAGCCACCAGGAACGGTAAATATAAAATAAGATGGCGCAGGTACAACTGCAGTCTACTATACCTCTAACCAGGAAGCAGGTAATCGCGTGGTGCATCTCCCTAGCTGGCCAGAAATCTCTACAAGCTGCCGTCCATGGACGAGATGGTGGTGGCCCGGCAGTGCTGTTGACGGTGACAATATCGTTAAACTTCTCTCGGAGTACCACGATGCGGGCTTGGGAGGAGTGGAAATTACTCCAATTTATGGCGTTCAAAACAGCGAAGATCGCGAAATACCTTATATGTCGGATCGTTGGATTGCCATGCTCGAACTCTCCTTAACCACGGCATCCCGCTTGGGAATGGGGGTAGACCTGGCAACTACCACGGGCTGGCCCATAGGCGGTCCCACAGTAAGTGAGCAAGACTCCCTGGACGCACTTGTGTTGGAAAAGCGGCAGATGAAGGCTGGCGAGACATTTCGTTGGGACGGCGACCCTGCCTTACTGCAGGCAGTGACCTCGCTGAATGAGGCGGGTGAGGCGGTTAGCCTCCTCGATACTGTGCTCGAGTCTGAGGAACTACAGGTTACCTGTGACTGCGATTGCACTCTCTACACGGTAACACAGAAATTTGCTGGTCGCATGGTGAAGCGAGCGGCTCCAGGCGGCGAGGGGCGCTGCATCAATCCGTTTTCACGCGTGGCTGTCGGAGGCTACTTCCGGTGGTTCACTGGTAAACTAGCGAACATTACACCGGGAGCAATTCGAGCCCAGTTCCATGACTCCTTCGAATATTTAGCCACCTGGGCACCAGACCTGCTGGACGAATTTGAGTCGCGTCGTGGATATGATCTTCGCCTGCACCTGCACAATCTGGCCGGCGAAGGAGACCCTGAACTGGTCAGCCGCATAAAAACCGACTACCGTGAGACGGTAAGCGACATGCTGCTGCACAACTTTACGCGATACTGGACGGCCTTTTCGCACACAGCAGGTAGCCTTACGCGCAATCAGGCCCACGGCTCCCCCGGCAATTTACTCGATCTTTATGCGGCAGTAGACATCCCGGAAACCGAAATGTTTGGCCCAACAGGCAACCCGCACATCGCAAAATTCGCCTCCTCGGCAGCTCACGTTAGAGGAAACCTGCTCTCGTCCTCCGAAACGTGTACTTGGCTGGCGGAGCACTTTCATGTTAGCCTGGCCCAAGCGAAACATGCAATCGACCAACTCTTCCTTTCGGGCATCAACCACATCTTCTATCATGGTACTTGCTACTCGCCTGCAGACGCCTCCTGGCCCGGCTGGCTTTTCTATGCCTCGACAACATTCGCGCCGCAAGATCCAATCTGGCGGGATTTTGCCTATCTAAACGAGTACATCACACGATGCCAGTCCATACTTCAGGCTGGCGCCCCAGGCGCAAAAACATTGATGTACTGGCCATTACACGATCTATGGCAGGCTCGACCAGACTTATTCATGCTTGAAATCAACGGCAACTGGTTGGCCGGCAGTCAGGTAGGCCTCACAGTGGAGGCGCTTTGGACAGCGGGACACGATTACGACTGGGTTTCGGATCGACAGCTGGCGGAAGCACATTTCTCTGGCGGGCAGATCTCCCTACAGGGCGGTGGATATGATGCCATAGTCGTTCCGCCGTGCCACTACATCAGCGATAGCACGTTTGAACGGCTTATGGAACTTGCTAATGACGGCGCAAAGGTGATTTTCGTTGGCGGATTGCCCGCCGATGTTCCGGGGTTTGGCTTTCTCGAGGACAGACGCGAGAACCTTCAGCGCATGTTGGGACATATCGACTTCGAAGAGTCCACTGGCACCGACATGCATACATGTCAGTTCGGCGCTGGCCAAGTCCTTTGTGGAACCTCCGTCGTAAAGATGCTGGAAGCCGTGGGAGTACCGCATGAACCAATAGGGGCTGCAATGGGTGCACCGCCCATTCGCCGTGTGCACACCGATTATGTCGACCGGTTCGTAGTGAACCGCACCGCTGAACATAAAGCCGGGTGGTTCACCTTACCAGACGAATTTCTCTCAGCGTTTTTACTTGAGCCTCTAACGGGAGCGATTGGGACGGCGGCGATTCGCAGCAATCGGCGAGGACGGGAGGTATTCATCTCTTTACCAGCGGGTAACTCTATTGTCGTGCGAACAACAAGTGAATTGATTACCGACCTTCCTATGTGGAACTATCAGGAGCCAGGTGAGAAGGTGCTCGCCTGTAACAGTGATTGGCAAGTAGAGTTTCTGGACGGTGGAGATGGAAACCCGCCACCTCTGACAATTAGTGGCGATCCGCAGTTCTGGAGTGCTAACCACGCCCCAAACTGGTCTGGCACCGCTCGGTACCAAACTGAATTTACAATTGAAAGTGGCGCCACAGAGCCGTGGCAACTGGAACTTCACGAACTCGCCGCGAGCGCACGGGTGTTCATCGACGATACGCCGGTAGGAACGATCATATGCGCGCCATATGTACTAGCATTGCCCCGGTTGACAACGGGAATTCATCGGCTGTCTATTGAGGTGACCAGTACCGCAGCAAACCGCATCCGACAGATGGACTGCGACGGTGTAGCCTGGAAGATCTTCAAAGACATTAACATCGTAGACATTAATTACAAGCCGCTTAAGGCCGCGGCGTGGCCCGTTCAACCAGCCGGTATCAATGGCCCCGTGAACGTGCGGGTTATGAAACCCGTTACACCGCGCTAAATAATCCTCGTTCAACCACTATTTCACCTAAGACAAGCACCACTTCGATGAGAGATCGCTGTAACCTCTAGCAGATTACAGCGATCGTCGAGCTTTATTCTGAGCGATAGCGTTATTAGCCGCCGCATAGAACCGCTACACCATAAGGTGGAAGCGCTAAAGTGCCCGCAGGTATTGTATCCGTAAGCAGGTCTTTGTGACCCGTTGCGGATTCTGGTAGTATAACCGTTCGCTCTTCTCGTCCGTGATTGATCACAAAGGTTACTTTTCTTCCGTCCGGCGCCTGCCGTACAGAGATCTCGACGTCTTGAGGTGTTTCCATACCGCGCAGTCCCGCTTCTGCCAGCACCCACAGTATTAGGCTCTCCTGAAGTCCTTCGGTAAGCCAGGCTCCCACCATCACGACCTTACCGCCAGCGTCACCTACCGGGTGTATTGTCACCGCTGGTTTACCGTCCAGCCACCCATTGGAAGCTCCATAATGCGCAACCACGCGGGTGTTGTCGCTAAGTGGTCGAAGCATCTCCGCCCAGACCTCTGCTTCCCCGCTCACCACACCGTCCCAATTGGAGTCTAACGGTACTCGCTCATCTAGCGCATAATATTCCTGAACCTCCACACCGGCAAGGTCACGCAATGGGCCGGGTTGCAGGGTCCGGTGTAGTGCGTTATACTCATCCTTGTGCCCCGTGCGGGGAGTGAGTACCAGTACACCACCTGCCTGAACCCACGCGGTAAGATGTGCTGCCACATCGCCTGGCAATACGTTAAGCGAAGGGGCAATTACAAGGCTGTAATCCTCTAGCGGCGCCTTTGGTGAGATTACATCAACGGCAACATTGTGCAGGGCAAGCGGGCGGTAACAGTGCTCCATATATTGCACAGGATCGAAGGCAGAGTTATGCCTTTGCCCATCTATTGCCCAGCGTGACTCATACGAATGAAGCATTGCGACGTCGGCTTTCACGGTGGTTCCTGCGAGAGCCTCCGACACCTTCTTGAAGTCGCTGCCTATTTGGCAGGCATCCTCAAAAAATGGCCTGGGGTTTCCATCCGCACCTAGCAGACTGCCGTGCAGCTGCTCCTGGCCCCCGGGAGCCGACCGCCACTGCCAATACAAGAAGGCATCTGCGCCATGGGCAGCAGCGTGAAAGGCCATAACACGCGCCTCGCCCTTGTTGAGAAAGTTGTTATTGGGTGACCAGTTTACCGTACCCGGTTGGGTTTCCATAACCCAAAAGTTCTTTTGTTTGAAGCCGCGATTAACATCGTGGATCAAACCAGTACGTAGGTACCTATGGTGTCCCGTCCCCACATACCAGTCCCAAGATACAAAATCCAGGTCTTTGGCAATCTTGTAGGTATCCAGGCCATCAAACCAGCCCATCAAGTTGGTTGTAATCCACTGACCAGCGTGTGAATTGTTGCGGATAGCCTCAATTTGGTGACGCTGAAACTCATGCCAAGTAAACGTTACAAATTGCCTAAAAGCTAGCATAAGTCCAGGATTATGCGCACCAACAGGTATAGGAATCTGCTCCCAAAAGTCGTAGGTCTGGCTCCAATACCTGGTGGACCAATGCTCATTAAGCTTGTCGATGGTACCGAAGTGGTCCTTAAGGTAGTGCTGAAACTGCCGCTTCGCCGTGTCGGAATAGTCTACGCGGTGGAACTCGTTATCTATTTGCCACCCAATGACGCGTTTATCATTTCCAAATCGTCGCGCCATGTGTTCCACAACACGTCTGCTGTATTTTAAATAAGTTGGACTGTTTGCCGATGCATGGCAGCGGTTGCCGTGGGTTGCCGGGCGACCGGATGCGTCTATGGCAAGGGTGTCTGGGTGGTAGTAAGTCACCCAAGCAGGAGGTGCCGCCGTAGGAGTGCCTAAAACCGTGGCTATTCCGTATTTGTCAAGTAACCCAATGGCACGATCAATCCAGTCTAGCTCATAGCAGCCGTCCGTGGGTTCAATAGAGGACCAAGCAAACTCCGCAATGCGGCACACAGTGGTACCGGCATCATGCATCAACCGTACGTCCTGCTCCCATGTGGCCTCTGGCCAATGCTCGGGATACCAGGCGTTGCCAAAATGCATTATAATTCCTCCTAGTGATAATCCGTTCCGTTAGGCGTTATTTAACCGAGAGACCCTGCAAATCCTCCATCAAGACCATAGGGAGTTGACGGGAGTGCGCAAGAAGTTGCGCGCGAAGGTGTAACTCGCGATTAGCAGCGGGTATTCTTAAGTAGCTTTAGAAAATAATCTACCAAAGGACGTCAAGCAATCTAATGACACCTCAAAATACGATCCGTGCACTCGCGGCTCACGTCCGTGCAGCAGTGATTCCACATTTGGGCACATGGCGGGCACGACGGGTTACAGGTATTGCATCAAGCGGCGATGCAACGTTCAGTATTGATGATATCGCTGAAGAGGCCGTTGAGCAGTTCATCAAACAGAATAAACTACCGGTAGCCTACTACTCCGAAGACCGCGGCCTTGTGCACATCGATGGAATTAGCAATCCAGAGGGTGTGCTCATAATCGATCCCATTGATGGCACCCGAGCGGCAGTGGCGAATCTGGAATCTTGCGTGGTCTCGGTAGCATGGTGCAAATATAGTGCCCATCCCACGTTAAGTGATGTTGCCTACGCGGCCATTGCGGAGATCAAGAGTGGGCAGACCTTCGCAGTTGAACGCGGAAATCCTGTTTCTGTACTAAGCATCGACGGATCCCCTGTGGAGACCAGCAGGCTGACGACCACCGATGTTCAAAAGTGTGCAATGACCTTTGGAACGGTGGGGGCACCACTTGATCTGGTTTTTGCGGCAGGCGGTGAACTTGCCAGCCTTACCACAGTGAAGGGTGGCTTTTTCATACTAAACAGCAGCGCTTTTGAACTGACGCGTCTTGTAACGGGTCAGTTAAGTGCGGTCGTCGACCTGCGGAACCGCGTTCTGCGGGACTACCCCTCCACCCGCCCACAGTTTGAGCGGTTTGGCGGCGGCAGATTGCTTTCGCTATACGGCTACGATGTCGCCGCTGCTGCGGTAATAGCTCAATCAGCTGGTTGTATCGTCACCGATGCATGGGGAAATTCACTGGATAACTGGGACCTCATGGATACATCAGAGAATAATTTCGGTTCACTTATTGCGGCCAGCAATGCAGAACTGCACGCGAACATACTGAATGTTGTTAATGATGGGTTCAGTCGGTTTAGTCCAAAATGACTGAGGCTGGAAGCCGGTCACAATCGCCGCCAAACACCTAGGACGGCAGACGATGTGACCGGTCTCTACCGCAGGTGCATTGCATGCCTATGCGAATGAAGCCCGATAGATTTACAGTAGGGACAACCTAGGGAGTAAGGGGGCCGACGCAATCGACCCGTACGGGAAGTTCTATTTGTACGCGATTAACTGCTGAAGCCGCTCGACGATGATCAGTGGTCAATTGCGTTTGACCTTGGAAGCAAACACTGCCCGGTTGGCAAGCATCTACCGAAATACATGCCGAATGGCGTCGTGATCATACGCACTGCCGACCACTGGAATGAGGCAATTTCCAGCCCGTGAAGAGCGTCAATGTTCATTGGCGAGCGCAAATGGCGCCACAATCGTGTCATCCACACTGCTACCGAATAGGTTAACGTGTGCCAAAACCACCTATTACCGTGCGTGTCTTGCCGAAATGGCCAACGGATGTTGCCCGGTCGTTACCACCGACAAGGTTGTCGGTTCCGCGCTATGTTACAACCCAAGCTCCGTCCCGTTCTCCAATAAAATCAGCAGGCCGGTCATTTTACTCTCCATGAACAGACGTACAGGAGAATTCTCAGGTAGCGAGCCTATTCTAAGCGCTAGCGCGTCGAGCCGGGACTTTTTGTCGTCAGGTGACACCGAACCTTGAAATAAGGGGTACACGAGGTTTCCCATCCATTGCGACAGAAGATTTAGATCCTCGGGCCGCTCCTCCAACTGCCCTTCGAGCTCGCGAAGCCTTTCGTCAGTTCCGGTAAAGAATGTCCATCCACCTCCTTGAGGCGGGCAACTGTCTTCGCTCATCGCGTTTGATCCCTTCATACCATTTGTCTAAACTAAACAGTCACACCAAAATCCTTTTGCCGTACCTCCAATGCATTTCTAGCAACCTCCCAGCCACATTGTCAGACAGATCGCGCCACAAAAGATTTTGTCTAGCAAATCGCAACTTACAAGGATCCCTCCGGGACACGGTCCAAGGCGGCTGATTGGCATTCCCAATTTCTGACTACTACCCTCACACGTTAGTTTCTTAACCGGCGCGGGTTTCGTGCCCATCACTTGGAACCCGCGGATTCGCACCACCACGCCCCGCCCGCCGTTACCGGTAAGCGGACCTTGGTCGCTATGGCTTACTGACATGCGCCAGCGTGACTGTTCTGCGACGGGAAGCTCTCGCCTACATATTGCCGCTTGATTGGCGCGTCCGAAAACGCGTCGTACACATAGTTCCGTAGTACATTTCCTGATGCGTTGGTAAGTACTCCGTACATCCCCACAGGATCGATATGATGGTACTCATCGTTCAAGTTCGTGATCTTCTGCCTTATCAGCATGCTGCTGCAACCGCCTCCTGCTCGAAGGTACTGCGCGTTCGTCGTCCACGTGGCGCCCGTGACGCCCTCGCGACTATTGTCTAGCGATGATTGCGAGGCGGTCTTTGGCTCTTTGCCAGAATTAGTAGGATCGATCATCCTAAAAGTGCCATCACTTTCTCCGCGGCAGTAGTGGTAGGTAAGAAACAGTTGGTTGTACACAAAAGGCAGGCAACGAAACCTGCTGCACAATCTGAACACTAAAACATACATTGCATACGCGATTTGTCGACGAACACTGCAACGAGGCAGCAGCATACAAAACTATTATTACAAAGTCGCGTCTCGATTACAATGGCTGATTATTAAGAAAACAATAAATTTGTGTTAAGGTTTTAATCCTTATAACAGTGCTTGCCGTTAACATCCAAGTCGTTGATCACCTAGTAGTAAAGTAGCCTCTTTTTACGCTACTCCCTCCTTCAACGATGAGCGCGAGCGACGAGATGAGGGGGCGACGGGTAAGGGTTGGGACAGAGGTCTCTGCCTTCCGCGCATCTAGTCCACGCAGTGGACTTTTGCGTGTCAGCACGGGGTTTCAACCCCGTGGTACAGCGTGCCCGTCGGGGGCGGGGTCTCTGCCTTCCGCGCATCTAGTCCGCGCAGTGGACTTTTGCGTGTCAGCACGGGGTTTCAACCCCGTGGTATAGTGCGACCGTCGACAAAGTAGTCTCTGCCATCGGCGCAACCAGACCACGAGATGAACAACGCCCCCAGACTAAGGATCTATCCCTGGCCTGGAGGCGCCGTGCGAATGCGGGCAGCCCGCGCACAATCCCTGATTAGCCCTTGAGGCCGGTAACAGCTATACCTTGAATGAACAGCTTTTGCGTAAAGAAGAACAGAACGATAATAGGTGCGATAACAATGGTAGAGGCCGCCATTAGCAGCCCAAACTCTGTTCCACCGTTCTGGCTGGAGTAATTTTGAAGTCCCAGGCTCAACGTGAAGGTGTTTTGATTGGTGAGGTAGATGAGCGGCCCCAGAAAGTCGTTCCACACGCCCATAAACGTAAAGAGTGCAACGACTGCTAGCGCCGGTTTGGCCAGTGGAATAATCACTTCCCTGAAAATCGTCCATTCATTACACCCGTCTATCCTGGCTGCCTCCGAGAGTTCCTGCGGTATGGTCATGAAGAACTGACGAAGCAGGAAGATGTTGAATGCACTTCCAAACCACGCCGGTACCCAAAGTGGTCGGAAGGTGCCTATCCAGTGAAGTCGCTGAAACAGAATGAACGTTGGCACCATGAGGACAGGAAAGGGAATCATCATGGTCGCCAAGGTTGCGGCGAAAAGTACGTTTCTGCCGGGCCAGTTGAGGCGTGCAAAGGCATAGGCAACAAGGCTGTTGCTAACTACTGTCCCACTCACAACGAGTGTTGCAATAATGAGCGTGTTACGACCGTACACTAGGAATGGTATGTAGCCAAGTTGTTTCGATTCGTAGGTAAAGGCCCGCGGAAAGTTGGAGAACAGCATAGGATGAGGGATCCACACCGGTGGAACCTTCATTGCTTGGGCGTTTCCTTTAAGCGCCGTCGACACCAGCCAAAATAGTGGAAACACCATGACTACGGATACGGCTATAAGCACCAGATGTACAAGAAAAGGATTCCGCGGCCCGGTTAGGCGCCCCTTCGGTCTGCGCTTTGCATTAACGGAGGTTGTCATTCGTCGTTAGCTTCCATAGTGTACGTGGCGCTCCGACAGGCGGAACGACAGCAGCGTAAGTATCATAATGATTACAAAGAGAATCCAGCCCATAGCGCAGGCGTAGCCCATCTGGTGATAGATAAACGCATTGTCATACAAATACATTGCGTAAAAATAGATAGACCGTTCAGGTGAGCCTGTAGGCGAAATAACGTAAGGCACCGTGAAAACCTGCAGCGTGCCAATAATTCCCATGACCAGGTTGAACAGGATTACTGGTGAGATCATGGGCAACGTGACGTTTCGCGTTTTTGCCCAAAATCCCGCTCCATCCAGATCAGCAGCCTCATAAAGCTGCACAGGAACATCCTGCAGCCCAGCCAGATAAATCACCATAGCGTTACCCGCTCCCCAGGCAGAGATGAACACGAGGACGAGCTTTGAGAAAGCAGGATCACCTAGCCAGTTAGGCGGAAACGACTGAGAGTGAACAAAGGGAAATAGGTCGCGCAGGATGACATTAAGAATTCCGTACTGTCCGTTGAATATGAACTGCATAAGCACAGCAAGTGCCACTAAAGGTACTAGAGACGGGATAAAGAACAGCGTTCGGTAGAACGCCATACCTTTGACCTTCATGTTCAACAGCATAGCCAGCCCTAGCGCTACAATGAGGCCAACGGGCAACGCTATCGCAGTATACACTGCAGTGTTGATCAATGCAGTCCAGAAGATATTGTCATGAATTAGGTGAATATAGTTGCCGGCGCCAATCCAGATTGCAGGTCGCAACACCGAATAGTCGCAGAAGCTGAAATAGATGGAGGCGACTAAAGGATACACCATAAAGATACAGAAACCTAGGAACCACGGCGATGCAAAGGCAAGTGCCGTAAGCGTGGTGCGTCTACGATTGCGCATTAATGATTGGCCTCCGCCTTGGCACGCAAGGCTTCTTGCTGGCGCCATTGAAGGAGCTGTGGCTGCATTTCCCGTTGAACCTCCTCAAGTGCCTGCGTAGGTGTCTTCGTAAGTAAACTTACCTCGTCGTAGGCATTACTAAGGGAGTTTTGGTACTGCGGCCAAATGCTCATTTTGGGAGGAGGTATGGTGTTCTTACCCATTGCCTGCTCAGCGAAAAACTTAGCTAGAAGGTTCTTGTTGTTTCTGTAGAAGCCGGGTTCATTCTTAATGAGCGGCGACATCTTCCACTGTAGCCCACAAAGCATATCCATGCCCTTTGGCGACTCGAGGAAGCGTATAAATTGAAATGCTGCATCAGGGTGTTTCGCTCCTCGTGGTATCGTGATGACGTCCTCATCACTAAATGTAGATCCCTTTAGATCTGGACGAGAAGCCGGAAATGGAAAGGGCGCAACGCCAAACTGAGGATCCTTACCGCACATCTGAGGCGCGTACATGTTTATATAATGGTACATCCAAACACCCTGGATCTCCATAGCTACTTTGCCGCTCATGAAACCATTTTGAGGCGATGAAAACTGTCCTAAACCACTTTTAAATGATGAAAGATTTGTTGTACCATATTCTTTGGTGAAGTGCTCAATCCAGCGGTAAGCTGCAATGTTGCCAGGATCGGTGGCAGTAATACGGTTCTTACCGTCCCACAGCCGTCCACCAAAGAAATAACCCCATCCCCAGTTCCACCAGCCAGGTTCACTTGGCAGAAAACCAGCCACAAGAAGTTGCCCGTTGGGAGAGCGCTTGGTTAGCTTCTCGGCGTCCTTATCCATCTCCTCAATGGTGTAATTGCCGTTATGCCAGTCTCTAGGCTTGTCAGGATCCATGCCAGCGGCCTTAAACATAGCTCGGTTATAAAAGAGTGCCGTGGATGCTGGCGTAGTTGGGAGGGCATACTGCTGACCGTTAACAGTTCCCTCGTCCCAAAACGCAGGAATATACTGACTTCGGTTGATACCGTATTTCTTTAGAAACGGAGTAAGAGGCAGCACTGCCTTGTCATCGGCATACTGAGTTACATTTGGGCCATACAGGCCCGCCAAATCCGGCGGGTCTCCACCGGCCACAGCGAGCAGTGTCTTGTTTTCAATACCACTAATAGTGAGAAGATCCACATGGATCTTGTTCTGGTGAGTGTTGTAGTAGTTCACCACCTGTTTGATTGCATCGCCTTCGAATCCGGTCCACTTTTCCCAGTATACAATGTGTATTCTGTTATCATGAGGATGAGGTCGCACTACATTTTCACTGTAGGCAATTGTCGCTACAATAAATGCGATAAACAGGGGCGTCCAGAGTCTGCGAAGTTGCATCGGGTTCCTCGACCGCCGTCCAAAAAGTTACAACCATTATACACCAAAGTTACGGCTGACGGCAGGTCAAGAGAGCTTTAACTCCACTGAGGATATTTAAAGCATCTATTTGCAACTATATTATCAGGGAAGCCGATGTTTAATCAACTTAATTAAGTCACCGTGGTACAAACTATTTCAATTTACCGTACTAAAATGCTTTAATTTATCGAGTAATCATTGAAAGCTTTTTGGAAAGCATTCCATTGATAAGCGACGTGATTAATACGGAGACTAATGACGGCGGTTGGATTTGCAGCCGAACATTTGCACATCAGGGCAGCGCAGCAGCCTCTTTCCGCAACTGATTTGCAACGAGTGAAGTAATGTCCACAGCGCCTCGACCTGGTCGATTTACCAGCACGAATCCGTGATGAACGGCAACCAGCCGTGCAGTTGCCTGTGTATTTTGCAACGCCGCGCTATGCAAAATATTTATCTCGTGGTCGATGGCTTTGGCACTAGCGACCTGTTGCTTTTCAAACTCCGCATTTGAGGCGGCGCGGGAATTCTGCCATCCAATGCCTAGTGGCAGGTTCAATGGAACCTCGGACTTCCTGGCCGCCAGCGCTGGAAGGTGGGGTCCGTCCAGTCCGAGATCTAGTTGCGTAAGCAGATGTGCCTGTGCGGCGGCGGCATCGTGCATGCGCGTTTCAAGCTGCGTATTCAGTTGGGATTTGTAAGATTCTAACGAGGCAGCGAGCTGTGCTTTAAGGGCTGCCTTCCGAGGCTCAAGCTGCTTCTTTGCGTCCGCCTCCACTGCGGCCACAATATCGTGTTGCTCCGTCTCCAATGCTGCCAACTTAGTAGTGATGACTGCATCCTGGGAGCGAGCATCTCGCAATGGCTGCCCGGTAAATACTCTTTCCTGAGACTGTACTGCAATTAACCTAAGTTTCATGTTGGTAACAGCAGGTTGGAGTTCCGCGGCTTTAAATTGCGCAGTTTCGTACAATCTGTTCTGAAGCGAAAGCAGTTCCGTTTGATATTCGGCCCGAACATGCTCCGTCTGTTCGCGGGCGTATAGCTCGTATGGTATGCGGTTGGCAGCCTGCAATATGTCGCGATAACGCGCAAGGTAGCGAGTTACAGAGCCCTGCATATTTGCCACGCGCTGGCTCGCCAAACTGACGACGGAAAACGCCGGGGTTGGAAACAGGCGGGCCAAGTTCGGCTGAGAGAGGGGCGGCAGAGGTGCGTTTGCTACATTTTCGTTACGTTGTTGTAACGAACGTAGGTAGATCGCCTGTTGCTCAGCCGGATCCAGCACTACTAACTTACTAGTCCTGACGTAGGCAAGCCGCTGCACGATAGATTTGGGATGCCCGCACCCGAAGCATCCCAAAATCAACGATCCAACGGCAGTTACAGCTAAGAAGCTGCGCAGATCTCTATACGTTCCCGTCATCCCGCTCTAATGCTGCGATCAAATCGTACGGCGCTATTTGTTTAGTACCTTAACAACGCTTTCAGTGAGATCCACTTCGCCATAGGGTGCAACATCAGTGGAAAACACCACACCGCAACCTTGCTGTTTTGCGACCTGCCCAAGTGCCGTGTTGACTTTTTCACGCACCTGAACCTGCATATCGTCAATCTCCTTTTTCCACCTGTCAGTGTCGTTTGCGTATTCCTGCTGGATCCGGTTGTCAGTATCAGATTGTGCCTGAACGTAAGCGGCGAGTTGAGTCTTATCCTGATCCGTGAGGGCCGTGGTAGCCGTGCTCTGCAGTCGCGTCAAGTTTTGTTGAGCAGCTTGGCTAGCAGCCTGTAGCTTAGCCATCTGTGCTTTTTGAGCGGCGGTGAGACCTTGAGGCGACTGACTCGCCACCGTCAAATTGCCAAGAGCTTGCTGATCCTGGGCACTTAGAAGCGCGTTTGCCTTCCAGGTATCCAGCTCAGTTTTCAAATTCTGCTTCTTCACATTCAAAGCTGTATTAAAGTCCGTAATTACCTTGTATTCGGAGGAGATCCTGTTGATGTCGATAACACCAATCTTCACTCCGCCTGTTTTCTGCTGGCCGTGAGCGCTGGTTAAGGTCGCAATGATACAGAGGGCAATGATGCCCACCAATAGCGAATTCCAGCGACGGGAAGACAGAGTCATGTCTTCTTGTTTCCTTTCAACACTTTAGTTGTTGCGCGATATTATAGCACCATCACTACGATTACTCGACGAAGTCGTGACGGGAAGGCAGATTGGTGATGAAGCCCTGTACTTCGTCACTGCCGGTGCTTCGTAGCTGCTCTAATGCCTGCGACGCGCGAGGGCTGCGCGAACTCGCCAGGGCTAGGATAAGTCCGTTCAATAGGTCGCCGTGTAATTTATCAATCAATGTAAGAATAGTGGGAAGATATTCGTCCTCCATTGCAGCTACCAGATAAACAGCAGCGGAAGCAGCGAGACTAGCCTCTTCCGCGGTTAGAAATCGTGATAGTAATTCGGCAGCCCTGGGATGTTTTAGTTCCATTAAGGCAGACATGCAGTCTGCTAGGAGACCGTTGTTTCGTTCAGCCCCATCGCATAACTTCGCGTAAATCGCGAGGCTGGATTGCGATTGTCCCAAATGCAGCAGCGCCTTCACAGCTACAGTCTTGGACGAGTCGTCGAAAAAACTTTGCTCGTAAGAAGTGGAACCCCGGAAAAACAGCAAGAACGTGAGGTCCAAAACAGGATCCCCAAATGGTATAGACGCCAGTGCCATCGCACAGTTTCCGCGCAGAGGCCCAGCTGTATCCATATAGTTCTCTACTTGAACCACCCTTAGCCCCTCACGAAGTATCGGCACGGCCTCCAGGCAACGATTATTCCCCAGCAGCACCGCGAGATGTGCCCTTATATAGCAGCCAGGGTCACGTTTCAAGCCGTCGGCCATTAAGAACTTGAAACGCTCTAGAGCTGCCTCAACAGCAAAAGGCTCCGCAGCAGTGGCTAAACGGAGGGCAGCGTCCGCAGCAAAATAGCTTGATCGGTCCTTGAGGGCAATGCAAAGCAACCTTGTACGATCTGGTTCAGCCAACCGGTCGCACATACGAACCGCTCGCAATCTGACCGCGGCGTCTCGCGATTTTAGCAGTTGAAGAACTTCATCAGCACTGTGTATCATAACTTACATTCTACCTTGCCCTAAGACCTAACGCCGATGGATAAGATTCGCTACACTTGCGGCCAATGAAGGAAATGGGTTCGATGCGGAAGAACTTCATACCTATGAATACAACAGACACAAACGGACAACAATCACTTACATCCAATTGGCAGCTTACAGTTGAGACACTGTTCAAGGACAAGCCATTTGACAGCAAGCACCTATCATCACCGGTGTGGCTGAAAGATAGTAATCGCTTTTCCTATGTTGATAAACTCCCTGGCTCTAAAACCAGTGGCATATGGCTATACAATTGTGCCGATCAAACCCGTACTCCATTGACGCCTGAATCCAGCCTTTTAATACCTACGGACGATGGATCCGAAGCGAAGCCTCTCACAATTTCAGGCTACCAGTGGTCACCTGATGAGAATTACCTGCTGCTAGCAAATACGCCCGCCCGCCGTTCGTCGGCAGGAGACCAAAGGCTCTATATTTACGATATCACACTTAAGGAACTAAAGTGCATCACGCCGACTCGTAGCGAATATAAGTGTGCAAAGTGGTCGCCGGACAGTAAATCGGTTGGCTTTGTGCGAGATAACAACATCTGGATTGTGCGCCTAGATGACATGAGCGAAGTACAGTGTACATTTACCGGAGGTAAGCTGCTATACAACGGGGTGTTTGGGTGGGTTTACGAAGAGGAACTCGACATGGTGGCCGGTTGGGAGTGGTCCCCTACTGGCAAGGAGATCGCCTTCTTTGAAACCAACGAGTCCGAGGTCCCAGAAATACCGATTACCGACTTTAACAGACACGATTTGTCTCCTGTCTCTACCCGCTATCCTCAGGCAGGTGACTGCAATCCCTCAGTTCGGGTAGGTGTAATCGCGCTGGAAAACCTCATGGCGGGCACGCGCTGGCTTGACACTGGAGCCGACACGTCTTGCTACTTCACTTCGCTGCAATGGCTTCTGAACGGTGACCTACTTCTTCAGAGATCACCAAGGCTGCAACAGAAGATCGAATTGTTAAGATATCGCGGGGGCAGTTTGGAGCCCGATGTATTGCTTACTGAGACTGATAGCTGCTGGCTAACGCCACATGGGAAAGTAGTTGAGATCGGTCATAGTGAACACTTTCTTTGGCTATCCTGTCGAGACGGGTATACACATATCTACCAGTACCAGTTAGTTGGTGACTCCGTTGTTAAGCTAACGACCGGTGAGTGGGAAGTAGACGCCATTTTGGGTTGCAATGCAGCCAAAGAGGAAGTTATCTTTTCAGCTGCACTACCAAATCCGATGAGCAGAGTTATTTACAAGGCGCCGCTGAATCACCCGGGACCTGTCACGCCACTATCTCCAACGAGTGGCACCAACTCCGGGATCCCAGCGCCCAATGGCAGCAGAATAATAATCTCCCGCTCGGACATGCAAACTCCGCACCGCACAGTGTTGGTAGATGACCATGGTGCCCAGATAGATGTACTACTGGAAAGCCCGATGCCGTTCCTGGAGAAGTTTGCAATGGCTCACGGTGAATTCCTGCAGGTTCCTGGCGCCGACGGAACTCCGCTAAATGCCGTGATTGTGAAACCAACCAATTTCGAACCGAGCAGGCGCTACCCTGTGCTGATGTATACCTACGGCGGCCCGGCTTCACAGGTAGTACAGGACAACTGGGGCAACGCGGCTGGCGGCCTCGCTCAACTTCTCGCTCAACAGGACGTCATAACTATACGTGTGGACAACCGCGGTACGGGAATGCGCGGACGAGCTTTTCGTACATGCACTTACAAGCAGATGGGCATTTTGGAAAGTGACGACCAGATCGCAGCAGCAGAATGGATTTCGTCGCAGCCGTGGGCGGATCGTGACCGTATTGGTATATGGGGATGGAGTTACGGCGGGTTTATGGCTGCATTGTGCATTTTACGTGGTGCTCATGTCTTCCGCACTGCAGTTGCAGGGGCGCCTGTAACCGATTGGCACTTTTACGACTCTATTTACACCGAGCGGTACATGCAGAGGCCAGAGGATAATCCTGCAGGATATACAGCGACGTCACCGGTGGAACTTGCACACCTTCTCAAGGGAAACCTGCTCCTTGTTCACGGCACGGCCGACGACAATGTTCATTACCGCAATTCGATGGTACTGGCAGCAAAACTTCAAAGTCTCAATTTACCCTTTGAGATGATGACCTACCCGCACTGCAAGCACGGCCTGGGCGCTGCTACTCAACACTTTTACGAGACATTGATGCGGTTCCTGAAGCGAACATTGATAGAACCTAGAAATTAAGGCCAAGGGTGGCGATTAGACTACTAACATGGTAGTTGTATGATGCCTGGCTGGTATCCTGAAAGACCTGGCTCGAAAGCTGCCACCCTAGCTCAAACTTTAGGGATGATGTAAGCAGGTAATCCCACCCAAAACTAAGGTTGGTCTGTGTACTGCCGAGGTAACCAAGTGTCACCGAGGAATCCCAGTTCACAAATAGAGCATTCCTTAACGAGACAGGATACTGTAGGCGCAATCCCATCGACGTGATATCATTGCTAGTGTTCTGCACAGAGGAAGTGCCACTAGAAGTCGTTCCGCTAACTGCGGATGTGTTGATCGAACTCTGGTTGTGCACAATACCGTAATTGAACCGAACGCTTAGGCGGCTTCGAAATGGATGCCCCTCCGCATCAAACTGTATGGTAGAGATGTTCGAACCACCAAGTGAGCCTGTATAGGCCGTTTGAGCCAGGTCCGTACTTAGCGAATATGCCATTCCACCATGAGGTTGCCATCCCAACACAAAATCCAGTTCCTTGGTGTTTGTGTTGTACTGGTACGTCCCCACAGTGTTGCTCAAATTAGCAGCAATGCTCATGTTGAGCGCGCGATTGGGTGCGTAAGAAAGCGAAACTCGCTGACTGCTGGTTTTGCCGCTTAGGCTTGTAAGCCCGGTAGCCGCTGTAGATCCGCCAAGCAGCCCTCCATAGTTGCCTAAAGACCCTAGCCCACTGTTCGTACCTCCGCCCAATACGCTGCCCGTCGGCAGCGATAATGCGCGTGTAGTCACGATGCCGGTACTCGAAGTTCCTGTTGATGTAGTGCCCGAAGTGGTGCCGGTACCAGTACCGGTTCCTGTGCTCGTTGTTCCACCGGTGACTCCGTTTCCAGAGTCTGTAAGCGTGTAGCTGTATGAAAGCTGCATTCCGTTCTTTAGGTTAAACCTCATTCCTGCCTGCGACGTGGTAGACGTGGACTGAGTACCTGTAAGTGATACTTGATTCCCTGTTGAAGTGGTGTTATTCTGTACGATGCTGCCATTGAATTGCATCCAAGACCGTGGAGCCCACTGAAGACTAAACTCCTTGCTAAGCGTGTCGGTATTGTACGTTAGAGGACCGGAAACAGGCGACGTCGTAGTGCCAGCAAGCGAAGATATGATCGAGGCGGTATTGCTTATGTTGTGGCTCAAACCAGCGCGCAAACCTAGCGTTCCCGCTGTGTAGTTAAGTGATAGAGAATCTGTAGTGTTGCTGCTATTGCCGCCAGCGTAAAAGTCAGTACTCGTCGTGTTGCGGCTTAGCGCCAAAGTGGTGTTCGTTATTGGGGTGTACTGCACATTAATTCCGTATTGATTGTAGGAGTCATTGCCCACTGCCTGCGCTAATGTCGTTCCGGTGGAAACGCTCTGGTACGACGGTCGTTTGGCCTTCTCCCAGTTAAACGATATGTTCACCTTTCGTGAGGGATTGTAAGTAGACGAGAGTGAAATTGACTTTTCGTTTTGATTAAAGCCGGGGCTCTCAATGGCAGCGAATGAGGGGCCAATGTCTTTAAGGGTGATGTCTGTAGTAAGATGCCGAGCCGGGGTAAGGCTTGCCGATAGCTGCAGCGCCTGGCCGTCCACGCTCTTTCCCGACAAGCTCAAGCCAGAAAAGGCGCTTTCCATCGTTACGTGGCCCGTGCTGCCTAGATCAAAGGTGGTGTCCAGGCCAACTACATTGCGGTTACCAGGAGTTACGTTCGTTTGCGCCGGATAGTAGGAAATCGTCACTGTCTCGGTTGCCGGTACTCCCTGAACTAGGCGTATTTCGTTAGGATACTGGGCGTCGATCGTGAACCCGACGCCTTGCGGGACAGGCACTCCGGCCACTTTCACCGATACGGGCCGTGTAGTATCAATGGGGTAATCCAGCACATAGGGAGACAGCGGACTCTGGTTGCCGTAGAACTGTTGCAACCTGACCTGTGGCGCGGTTGAGCCCTGAGTCTGCTGCGTGAGGTATGTAAACCCGGCGTGCGTACCCTGATTGAATGCATAGTCTGCTCGAAAGCCATAGATGGAACCCTGAGACTGGTCGTAACCGGTTGTCTCATAGGTCACCGCAATAGTGCTGCTACTCAGGATAACCTTGTTGTTATTGAATGTTAGCTGCCCCGTCATGGTATCCATGGTGTATGCTTGGGGGCTAATGGGCTGATTATCTACACGAACCTGAACACTGCCGTCTACAATCTGCCCAGCAAAAAGATAGTATGGGCCCGCAGTGTTATTACCAGGTATCACCATGGTATGCGGCGTTGCAGCCGTTTGAGAAACAAGCAGCGTCGTACTGAAATGGCGACTCCATAGGTCGCTTAGCTTGATTCCGCTTAAGTACCGACTAAAGGCAATTAGGCTATTGCCCTGCAAACTCGCGTTAATGTCCCCGGCATTTACCTTAAGGTTCTTTGTACTGTAATCCAACTCAAATCGGTTCTGTCCGGGGGTTCCGTAAAGGTCGTTACTAATATGGGTATGATAGCTTAGTGCATGGAAGAACGTGGCATTGATATCCATATTGGTATCGTTGTAAAAGCCATTACTACCACGGCCAAGATAAGTCTGGCTATTATAAGCCTGGCCGGCCAGGCTGTTATTCGAAACGTTGCTCTCTTCCATTGTAAAGGTAGAGTGCCCCGTTACCTGCACCTTGGTCCCGGTTATCCGGCCCAAATGCTCCAGCCATTGACTTACACTGCCAAAAAAGCCGCCCTCTTTGTGATGCACACCAGATGAAATAAGCGGTTCAGAACCTTCCGGGGCCGCAGGAACGGTGAATCCGGGCAGTACTCCCAAAGGCAGGCGACGTGGCATTGCCAGGGCAAGCTTCTTACGAGTTTGGGCAGCGAGTTCCTCCGAGTGCATTCGCGCCATTAATTCCCACAACGTTGGCGTAGATGGGGGAACGACCTCTGCGGTGACTGCGCTAACAGACCGTGTCGCTGGTGCGGTGGATTTTACTGCAGTAGTAGCCGTGGAATTATCTGCAGCAGCAGAACCGCATCGGCCCGCCTCAAAACCCAATAAGAGTAAAAATATGATGGTACGCTTACGTTGCAGATTCATCCGTATCTCGGGTATTGACCGCGCTGCTGCGGGGATGCATTAAATTACGATTGCGCATTCACGGGGGGCCAGATACCGGCACCTAGGTATACGCTGGGATCTGTTACATATAGTATAACACAATTGCCTACCATGTTTCCTTGAGCTTTGCATATATGAGACGAGGCAAACGCGTAAAAAGTGTGTGGCAAATTCAGGAGGCAATTTTGTCCCATTTTCTGTCAGTTAACCCTGTAGATGGCGAAACGAATGCTGTATACCCTGCTTCGAGCCCGCAGGGGGTAGAATTGGCGATTTCTCGTTGCCGTACTGCACAGGAAAGCTGGGCAGTAACACCAGTGAGTGAGCGATTAGCCCAGATTTCGGAGCTGAAATCACTCATTGGCTCGCACTTAACGGAGCTTCAGGAAGCACTCTGCCTGGAAACTGGCAAAACCCCTCAAGATGCATTAGGCGGAGACCTGCTACCACTAATTGACGCGATCACCTTTCTTGAGCGTGCGGTACCTCGGCATCTTCGACCTAAAATCTTGCGCGAACACCGGAATATTCGCCTACACCCAAGACCCATAGGGGTTGTTGCAGTAATCGGTACCTGGAACTATCCGTACCTTACCGATGTAACCTCGATCTTGTGGGCACTTGCTGCAGGCTGCACTGTGGTATGGAAGCCTTCGGAACTTTCCACGGGCAGCGTGCTTGCACTGTATAGGCATTTCCAGACCGCGGACCTCCCTGTTTATCTGGTTACGGGCGACGCCTCCACTGCTATTTCGCTCTGCTCCTCCGGCCCAGATAAAGTGGCATTCACCGGTAGCGTAAAATCCGGAAGAAATGTCCTGGCGCAGCTCGCTAAGAGTGGAACTCCTGCGGTGATGGAACTAGGTGGCAACGATGCACTAATTGTTCTTCGCGATGCCGACGTTGTTGCCGCGGCAAGGTCGGCCGTGTGGGCACGCGTCGCAAATGCTGGGCAAACTTGTGTCGCACCCCAGCGGATATTTGTGGCTACAGCGGTACTTCCCGACTTCGTACGCGAATGCTCACTGGTTATATCCCAGCTGAAGCGCGACCGTGACTACGGGCCAATGCGGTCTGCCCAGCTTCGCGATCGCGTGCATAGTCTCGTGCAGAGCGCCGTAAACTCTGGCGCCACATTAGTTGCGGGTGGTCAGTGCCCGGGCGGTTCAGGGTTTTACTATCCACCCACGCTGCTTACCGGATGCTCCCCGGACATGGACATAATAAGGCAAGATGTCTTTGGACCGGTACTGGCTATAGTTGACTTTGCCGACGAAGACGAGATTCCTGCCAAGGTGAATGCAACAGAATACGGCCTCGCAGTATCGATTTGGTCTCGAGACGTTAAGCGGGCACATCGTATAGCGAGCTCGGTACAAGCAGGAGCAATTAGCGTCAACAGGGAGACCCAATTTCTTGTGGCCCAGCCTGCAGTTGCTTTCGGCGGTACGCGTGCAAGCGGCTTCGGTTCTGTTCGTGGACTCGCAGGCCTGGATGAATGGGTGAAATGGCAGCCAGTAGCAGTGGCAAACCAGCGCACGGCCACCCGGCACCTAATGCCTTATCGCCCACAATCGGTACAAATACTACAAGCGATCGCCCTCTGGAAATGCGCAAAAGGAATAACGCAAAAGCTTCGTGCGCTAACAATGCTGGGCGAGGCTCTGCGTGAATGGCAGCGTGCCGCTGGTAGGATTACCCACTCACCGGATAACCCTCACAGCCTAAATTCATCTTCAAGCCCGGAACTTTGAGTACGTAAAGGCAATTGCCCGGCATAACTATGCTAGGAACTTTATTTATCTAAATCAACAGGAGATAACGATGGCGCATCGCATCGCAATTGTTGGAGCAGGATTGGCAGGCTGTGCAGCAGCCGTTCGCCTGGCACATGCTGGTTTTGACGTGACGCTTTATGAGAAGAATCAGCATCTCGGCGGTAAGATGAACCTATGGCAAGAGGCTGGTTACACATTTGATATGGGGCCAACTATCATCACTAAACCCGATGTCATCTCTCGGCTCTTTCAGGACGTTGGCAAGAACATGTCGGATTATCTCAACCTCGTTGATCTAGATCCTCAATGGCGCACTTTCTTTTCTGATGGTACTCAGCTGGATCTCTACAGCTCTCTGCAGCGCATGACGAAGGAACTAGGTAACTTTGCGCCAGAGGAACTTGGTTCGTATCTGGAGTTCCTGGCTTACGCTCAGAAAATGAACTCAATCTCGGATAAGTGGTTCTACTGGAAGTCATATGGCGGATTAAAGGATATGATGTCAGCCAACCCAATGAATCTTCAGTCCGCCGCGTTGGCGATGCAGATGGATCCGCTTACAACCATGCATCAAGCGGTGCGCCGACATTTCAAGGATCCACGGTTGGCACAGCTCTTCGAGCACTTTGTTCAATATGTGGGGTCATCACCGTTTATTGCACCGGCAATTCTTTGCCTCATAGCATGGGTACAGCTGGGACTAGGATGCTGGTATCCGTTAGGCGGGACCGGAACTATCGCTGCCTCACTAGAAAAACTGTGTTGCGAATTTGGCGTCACTATCAAGACCAGTACAGCGGTTTCGAAAATCGTCACCAAAGATGACCGCGTTACGGGAGTCGTGCTTGCAGATGGCTCGTCTGCGGATTATGACATTGTTGTCGCGAACTCGGACGTGGTACGAACGCTGGAAACGATGATAAGTCATGACGCCGCTGCAGATTACTTGAAGCACCAGAAGAAGCAGCTTGAACCGGCTTGTTCTGGAATTGTTCTATATCTGGGCTGCAACAGGACATGGCCGCAATTAGCTCACCATGACTTCTTCTTCTCCGCCGATAGCGATGCTGAGTTCAAAGATATCTATGAGCGTAAGGTACCTCACGAAGATCCTACATGTTACCTTGCAGTTCCAAGTATCACGGATGCCACTGTTGCACCACCAGGGTGCACCGCGCTCTACGTTCTAGTGCATTGCCCCTATGTTTCAGATGCTTTCGATTGGGAAGCGGAAACCGAAAGGTACCGCGACGTCATAATAGACAAGTTGGAACGGCAAGGTCTCACCGGTCTTCGAGCCAGTATTCAAGTGTCCCGTACTATTACTCCACGTGACATCGAGTCGATGTATTGGGTGAATCGCGGCGCAATATACGGCGTCGCGACACAGAAAGGTTTGAACTCTGCATTCAAAACCGCTAACCGGTCTGGGCAGCTTCGCGGGCTCTACTGGGCAGGAGGGAGCGTTAATCCGGGTCCGGGCGTCCCAATGGTGCTTATGTCGGGTCAAATTGCCGCCAACTGCATTATTGAAGATTACGGGACCCCGGCATCGCTCGCACTTAGTGGCGCCAATGCAAGCATTTAAGCGAGGCGGAACCTTTGAAAAGACTTCTTGAGACTGACTTGACGCTGACGCATATTGCTGCTGATGAGCTTTACACTGTGGTACAGTTTCCTGCTACACATGGCTGGCGACCGTACTGTTACATAAACATGGCATCGACGTTGGATGGCAAAATTGTTGTAGGCGACCCCGAGGGAACCGCAGCTGGTGTTGGTTCAGCGATGGACCAGAAGCTGTTTCGAAGGC
Organism: Chthonomonadaceae bacterium; assembly: GCA_027450145.1. GTDB lineage: Bacteria > Armatimonadota > Chthonomonadetes > Chthonomonadales > Chthonomonadaceae > JAJZFK01. The sequence goes on from DAIDKH010000039.1 coordinate 32,874, forward strand.
TTCAGCTTCATTGCGATGCTGCTATAATTGGCGCCACCACATTGCGTGCGAGCCATGTTATCTATCCACCGAATATCACGCGCATTGTCGTGACTGCATCGGGAAGAGTGCCGATGAACAACCGGTTTTTCACCGATGCGCCTGACCGAGCTTATATAGTCTGTCCACAGGAGTCTGCCCACATGGTTCCAACCCTGCCTCAAGGAGGTCCTCAACTCATTCTATGTGGACAGCAGGTCGTGGACTTTACGGAGCTTATGCGGATCATTCGGACCGACCTGAACATTGGTCTGCTACTTTGCGAAGGTGGAGGAACTCTCAACGAACAGCTATTGCGCAAATCACTAGTGGATGAGATATTCCTCACTTTAGCCCCTAAGTTAAAGGGCGGCGCTCACCTCCACACGATCATGGAAGGCACAGGATTTCCAGTTGGCCAGTACGCCCAGTGTCGGTTGATGTCGGTTTACGAACATGAGGGAGAACTGTACCTGCGGTACCAGATATTGCAGTCTTCGTAATCCCACGGCACGCGAACTAGCTATTCTGCGCGATTATTCCTTAAGGAGCCACCTATTTAACCATGCAAGGTTACGCTGCAATCTATCTATCCTCAGATCTGGCGGTCCATTGCGCGACATACCGTGGGATGTTTCCGCCGGGTAACGCACAAATTCCACTGTTTTACCCATATGCCTTAGCGCTGCAAACATCTCCTCAGCCTGTCCTACCGGGCATCGCAAATCTCCGTCGCTGTGTATCAGCAGCAAGGGAGTGGTGACGGCTTCTGCATAGGTAAGCGGCGAACACGCCTGCAATGGTTCTGTATTGTCCCAGGAGTTGCCGTCGAAGTTAAGACCGTGTCTCCACGCGAAGTCCGTGGTGCCGGCCATACTCACATTGGCTGCCACCAGCCTGTCAGCAATCGCACATGCAAACCTGTTGGTGTGTCCAACTGCCCAGGCGGTCATGTACCCCCCATAGCTGCCACCCATAATTGCGGTACGCGATGAGTCTATGCCTGACAGCGAGGCGCCATAATCTGCCGCTAACTGCACGTCCTCCCAGTCAACCGTCCCCCATGCTCTGTGAATAGAGCGAGTGTGTGCCTCACCGTACCCCTTACTTCCTCGTGGGTTGGTGTACAGCACCACGAATCCACTTGCCGCAAGGAACTGCAGCTCATGAAAGAATGTATGGCCATACTGCGTGTGCGGACCGCCGTGTACGTAAAGGATAAGCGGCCAGCTTCCGCTTGGTGTAAAATTGGTCGGCTTCAACAGCCAGCCATGCACAGCGTCGCCATTACGGGTTATTTCCACAGCTTCTGGCTTGATGGGAGTTATCTCGGCAAGAAAATCCCGATTCATGTTACTGATTTGCTGTGGACTATCGGTTAGCGGCAGACGCATAGAATAAAGTTCCAATGGAGTGACATCATTGCCGTGGGTATATGCTATCAGGCTGCCGCCTGGCCCCGCGTGATAGCCTCCCAATTCACTATGTGGATCGGATATGGGTACGGGTTCCCCCTCACCGTCCGTCGTGCAGGAAAAGAGCCGAACCGAACCGAAGATGCTAACGGGAAACAGAATCATGCTGCTGTCGGGCAGCCACTGGAGTAATTGCCCCCCACCGCTCATATGGCAATCACCTAATGTAAGGTAACCCACCTCCAGGTCAAATTTGCCGGTAAGGTCCAACCAGTCCGGGCCGCCCCCGGATGGCCCGATGATGGCCCGTGTGTTGCGAGTTCCCCAATTGTCATCAGGGTCAGTGTTGCCTGCAAAGGCCAACAGTTTGCCGCAAGGTGACCACGTTAGCCCCCATTTGCTGCCAGTAGGGCTCTGGATCTCTGTGGGTTCACCGCCGTCAACGGCAATCGTCCATATCGAATCACACACCGAGAGCCGATCGCTCTCTTCCCTTCGGTCGCTAACATACGCAATACTGCTTCCATCGGGTGACCAGGCCACACTGTGACATTCAAACTGCCCATCTGTCAGGCGGCTGCAGGAGGTGCCGTCAACAGCGGTCACCCAAACCTGGCTGTATTCACCGTCGAGGAACCCCAATCCGTCCGATCGATAGTTCAGGCGCGTGTGCACGCGCACCGGAGAAGACTGAAATGCTTCCTTACGCGCTTTCACGGCGTCCTCACGCCACATTACAGGTGTTGCCCTGTAGAGAAACGCGATGTGTTTCCCAGTTGGCGACCACCATAAATCGCTTATCGAGCCCTCACCTGTAAGATTTGTGAGTTGAAGCGCTTCGCCGCCGTCGACAGGAAGCAGGAAAATTTGTGAACCTGGCTTTTTGCGGTCGGATATGAATGCAATCATACCGCCATCCGGAGACCATCGGCCACAGGATGCATTGCTGCCTGCAGCCGAAAGTCGCTTGTGGGATCCACCACCATCCGTTGGGACCATCCAGAGAGAGTTTTCGTAGCGGTTATACTTTCGATCCACAGTTTGAACAGAAAATACAACGCTTGCTGAGTCTGGCGACACATGTGGGTCGCTCACCAGCGATACATTTGCAAAATCGTCAACACTCACGGGGCGCGTCATGCGGTTAACTCCAGGTAATCCTTGAATATGACCAACAGGCAAAGTTTAGTAGACTACTGTTCTTGAGAATGGTTGCAATATCCTGCAGAAGTGATGACGAAAGCGACTAGTTACTGCATTCGCTAATCAATCATTGCGCGCATTTAAGCGGCGACGAAGGGCATCAATGCACTAACACACCAAACGAGCGCAACATACACGCAATCAACTTCCAACGGTAAAGACAAGCGACTGGGAACATGAATAAGAATTAGTAGGCCAGCGCTACTTTGCAATTGGCTCTGGCGGCGCATTGTACTCTTAATTCAAGCATAGATCGGTTTGCAGTTGCATCTGGCAACATTCTACAAATGCACGTACCTATCCAGTAGCACAAAGACAAACAGACATACACTAATCCAGCCGTTGAGTGTAAAAAACGCAAGGTTCACTCTGCGTAAATCATCGGGCTTTACCAGGCTCTGTTCCCACACTATCAAGCTGCCAGCAATAGCAACTCCAATAAAATAGGTTGAGTGAAGTTGTGCCAATAGCCCGATAACAACGAGTACTACCAACATGCATACGTGCATTGCCCGTGATACCCACAATGCTGGCCCCTTGCCTATGCGTTTTGGAAGTGAATGCATGGTGCGGGTCGCAACATCGTGGTCATAGTCCTGTAACGCGTAAATGATGTCGAACCCGCCAATCCACAATAACACGACTAAGCCTAGTAAGAGCGCGATTGCAGATAGCCTTCCTGTAACTGCTACCCATGCACCTATAGGCGCAATACCAGTACCCAAGCCCAAAAATAAATGGCACAAGGAGGTGAATCGCTTGGTGTATGAATAACCAAGCACGATGAACAGAGCCACAGGTGATAGCAACAAACATAGAGTGTTCAACTGCCAGGCAGCAATCTCAAACAGCAAAATACTGGCTAAAAGAAATGCCGAGACCTGTGCTACAGAAAGCAGACCGGATGGAATATGGCGTGTTTTGGTACGGGGATTGGTAGCATCCAGTTTGGCATCCGCTAAGCGGTTAAAGCTCATCGCTGCACTGCGAGCGCCAACCATCGCGGCTAAAATCCAAATGATGGTATGTGCTGTAAGGGTAGCACCTGTGTGCTGTTCGGCAAGCATCATTCCAATTAGTGCGAATGGCAATGCAAATATCGTGTGCTCAAACCGTATCATCTCTAGAATCAGCCGCAAACGACGCAGCATTCTGCTAAGCCTCCACTTGCCATTCGTCAACCAGGGACTGAGGCGCATCTAGTTGCTGAAGTATTCGAGCCACTACAAAATCAACGAGATCATCTATTGTCTTCGGATTGTGGTAAAACGCCGGTGCGGCCGGTAGAATTGTGGCGCCTGCCTCAGTAAGAGTTACCATGTTTCGCAGGTGAATTAAGCTCCATGGCGTTTCTCGGGGAACAATGATAAGTCGACGACGCTCCTTGAGGCAGACATCAGCAGCGCGACTGATTAGGTCGTCGCTCGTTCCCGCAGCAATCCTACTGGCCGTACCCATCGAGCAAGGAACAATCACCATACCATCGTGCCTGTAGGATCCGCTAGCCGGTGGGGTGAAGAAATTCCGTCGGTCGGCAAACTTTATGGAGGGATAGTCGGCGCCTAACAGTGATTTACTGGTCGCGTTGTTAACCGTAACCGAGCGGCCAGTCTCCACTGCAATCACCTGCGAAGCCTGCTCTGTCATCATCACATAAACCTCGTGATACAACTTGGCGGCTTCTTGCAAAAACCTGATGGCATAAGGTGCACCGCTGGCGCCGGTTATCGCAACTACCAGCCGGCCTGTGGATACCGGCATCAGGCAATATCCTCACGCATAGCCTTTAAAACAGTATGTACTTCCACGGGGTCACAGCACAGGAAGCGAGAAACAGCGCGTTTCCCCATGGGCTGTTTGCTCAATTTCTGTAGGGCTTCGCGCAACAGGATACGGTCATGCTGCTGCAAATTTTTGCGGCACTCATCAAGTGTGAAGAGAGACCGACTGGTTACTATTCCCGCTGGATCACGACGAATAGGGTCGAGCGAACGCACGGTACCCGCATACAACCCCATATAAGTGAAGGGATGGTTGTATGTGCGGCCAGGCAGTTTGGATGTGCACTCTATACGCATGGTAGCAAACAGGGCATATTCCGGATTTAGATAGGCAGCGGCCTCTTCATACACCTCGCGGGTCATGGCTGCATCCCGTGACTCGTCCGGTTCCAGACGTCCGCCAGGGTAACCAAATACTCCCCTACGATCACAAACGACGAGAACTCGGCCGCCATGAAGCGCAACGATGTGCACCGACGTTACTGGTGCATCATCCGGCAGTTCGTGTGCGCGAATCGCCTGTAGATGTACTGGCTGGGCACCCCACTGCATATGAACTTCAAACAACAGATCCTCGCTCAAACGTCACTTTCCTTCTGAAAAACACCCAGGAAAACCCTGGAATTCTTCTCTGCATCACGGCTGTAATCATAAAATTATACACTTTCAACGCCTGCTCGTCAACAAGCGGGCCACCTGGGTCGCTGACGCAACTCGTAAGTAACGCACCAATCGGCGAATTTTACAGAAGTCAAACCGCTTGCCTAAACGCATTAGCCATTAATGTGAATGTTGCGATGGCGGCAATTAACGGCATTGTCAACACGAAGCGAGACGTACACGGTACCTAATACGATGGAGCAGGTGAACGTTCGAGGTAGTCATCTAGCTAGCCACAATCATTCCCGATTGCCATAGGAAGCAACGAGCTAGGGATTAACAACTGGAGTTGATATTCGAGCTGGGTGGCTCGAAATCAAGCGCCCCCACGCTCGCGTCGTAGTACCGGTGGCCAAGCAGCATCAGCCCTGTGGCCGCGTCCGCCTGGTAGCCGCTGGTACCCGCAAACTGAACGGGCGTCGCCGTGCAACGTCTCGCCAAACGCATCGTAGACCAGCGAGTCAGTCGCTGCGCCTGTGCTGCATTGCCAATGTCGTGGTTACGTTTGAATATAAGCCGTAATATCCCTAAAGCAATAGATTATCAATACTGTTGCATTTGTACGCCATTCTATCGCCAATGAATATTGCCAGCAATCGTTTCTACAATTGTAATGGTGCTGTTATCAAACTGATTGCCCAACAGGGAATCATACGAGCCGAACCGTTAGGTCAATGGACTTTGGATCCGTTTCCGGATAAACCTCCATAAAGGCTTGGTTCAGTACTTCTTTACACTGGTCCCACGTTAACTTCCATCGTAATCGGCGAAAGGCCGGCAGGGGACGTTTAACGCCTTTTAAGTGGCTAGCTAATAGCGACGTTGCAGCGACCTTACGCCCTGCGGAATACAGCGCAGCTATTTGTAAGGCTAATAACGTGCGCTTTAAGCCGATGGGTGTCTGCGAATATGCCGTCCAATAATTGCAGAGGCGTAGCGCATCTTCATACCTGCCACACAAGATTAAGCTCTCTATGTAGTAGACAAGGAACCCACTTCCCTGATTTTTCGAGATGGGTAGCCGAGGAATGCTTATAAATGCGAGTCCCTCAAGGCTCAACTCCGCCGCACGTTGGTATCTTCCAAGAAAAACCATATGAAACACTGCATCTGACAGACCCTGCAGATAGCTCGTAATCTCGTCTCCGTGTAAGAATTTCAGCTCCGTAACACGTTCAGTGGCGGTTAGCGAACGCCGCAACTCCCAACCTCCAATGTTTTGGTCATGAGCAAATCTCACCCGCGCTACACTGAGTGCCTCCTCATGATAATTCAGTGCGTCTAATGCTCTCCACAGCCTTGCGAAGGTACGCTCATATTCAAGTTCTGGTACGTCTTTGGTCGATCGAAGAACTGCCAATGCGCGCCTTGCATTCTCAAGGGCGGCTTCCTTCGCACCTAATTCCATCAACGACTCTGTTTCATTGGCCATTGCCAAAAGGTGCCTGTCGTCCATGTGCAGCACCTGCCTGGAAGTAGACAGGCACAAGTCATACTGCTCGTTATATAGATACGCGTTTGACAACCAGTGTAAACTCAACACCGATCGCTGTTCTGGTGGGATCGAGGTGAGTATTGCAATCGCTTCGGGATAGCGGTCCTCCCCTAACAACTGCCGTGCATCAACAACCAACTCGTCGATCGATTTTCGCTCCAAAATAACACCTCGCTCCCACAGAACCTCACACGAAACGCGCTTAGAAAACGCGAACTAGACCACGTCCAATAGAACCAATTCCTCGAATGATACCGCCAATCGTATCCTGAAGACCGTTACCAACGGTACCAAGTGCCTCACCCACACCGTCCAGTAACGGAAAAGGATCCAACAGCGGAGCTCCAACTAGTGGCAGGCCTATATCGCCTGTAACGTCGGTTAAACCGGGATCATATGGAACCCATTGCTTTGGAGGAATGATCTTGTGACCGGCGTCTCTCAACTTTTCTACTTCGCGCTTAACGTCACCCCGGACAGTCTCGTTCGTATTCTGTGGTCGACCATGGTGGTCTGGGTGAAACTTGCCGTCATTCCCGATAAATCCCCCTGGACCATCCCAATGCGGGAACCCCTTTATGATATCCGGGTCAGAAATCCTTGACGTCCAAGTCTGCCCGTTCCATTTAATATTGCGAATCAGTCCCGTTGGGTCAACGCCGACCAGCGGGTTGTTGTCGCAGTAGGCGTACCAGTTGCTGCCTGCCTGCGCCGGGTCGCTGCTCAGGAAGCGCCCCACGCTCGCGTCGTAGTACCTGTGGCCCAGCAGCATCAGCCCCGTGGCCGCATCAGCCTGGTAGCCGCTGGCGCCCGCAAACTGAACAGGCGTTGCCGTGCTGCCGCTGCGCGTTAACGTCTCGCCAAACGCGTCGTAAACCGGCGAGTCAGTCGCTACGCCTGTATTGCCGGTTGTTCGCGCTACCATATGTTAGGGCAATGTCAGGGTGCCCGTCGAAAACAACGATCACTTAGATATTCTCCCACAAAGGCTCTTTAATGCCCTCATAACCGCGCAACTCTTCCGGGTAATCCTTGCCGGGCCAGGTGCCTTCGCCGCGAATAAACCCCGAAACAAAATAGGGAAGATTGTACCCATCCTGGCGGTAAAGCAGGTAGTGTAGGCCCTGCGATGTGTGAGCATAAAGAAACTCGTTGCGCGAGCCTATGGCAAGCAGCTGTTCTTCCACACGCAGCGGCCGCAGGCAGTGATCGTCATAGCGAGAGCCTGGAGTGTGTTCGATAACCTCAACCGGCCAATTCATGCGTTCTTTCAGGAACGTGCTTAGTTCCTGAATTTCATGCTCCTGAAAAAGACCATTGGCAAGATTGTGTAGGAATACTAGCTGACTCAATTTCGTAGAACACACCTCGAAGGCGTTGTAGTCTTCCTGTATGGAAACTGAGCGATGTTGTGCATAATACCAGTGTATCACTGGTGAGAGTATGGTATTCACCTCATCTACCTGCAGTTTATCGAGGCGGGTAATTGCGCGAAACAAGGAAGTACTCATTTTTCATCTCTTCGGTGAATAGATCCCCCACACTTTGAAGGCAAGTGGGTAGTCAGGGTATTTTGCCAGGCGTAAAAAGCACCATGGGTAGCTGGGATAACATTGTTGATATTCTCCCAGACACACATGACTGGCGGTGTTATTATGAAAGTAATGCCAAAGTGAAACTGTTGGAGGAAAGGTTGAAGATTCAAAATACCGGTTTTCTGTGTATGCAAATTTTTGTGCTTTTCCATTCGCAACGAGTTGCGCCGAAGCTGGCCAATGCCGTTGCACGCTCAAATGCTCCAGCAACTGGTCTTTCTCCTCGCGAGTAAAGTAGCAATCAGTAACCCAGCGCATCCACCGCTGCAGGTTCGGACGCATCTCACTGTATCCTTCTATCCAATCAATGTATAGCTGCGCCGGACCGTCCCGCGGACCAACCCTATACCAATGAACCTGCACCTTCGGCGCAGGGAACAGTCTCCCACCTGTTTCTGGCTCCTGTATGTCGCTGCAACAGTAGTAAAGTTCTGCACTCATCGGGGACCTCCAAAAAGGGAGCGTTCAGAGCATGAGTCCGCACGCTCCCTGCATCAATCGCAACTACAGTACTTCAATAAGTCCTTGATCTATCAACTCCTGAATGGTCGAGGGAAGTTGGAATTGTGGGCCGCCACCATTGCAAGGATAATTAGGTTCTCCCCAATTATTCCAAGGCGCTGCCGTTCCTATATTCGTATCAGGAATTGGTTCCAGCACACGCAATCTCGTAACTGGATTTAACCACGCGGGACCGGGCGGAAGCGAGACATCTCCTGGAGGAGTTCCGGGCGTTGTGATCCATCTCCCATTATTCCCGCCGTATCGCCAGTAATCACCTGGAGGCAGTTCTCCTTTATCAGGCCCGGTCTGCCATGGCTGAGGAGGATACCTGCAGTCATTATGTACCCACAGCCCTGTTTTGCCAACGAAGTAGGTGTGCGTACCGCCCACTTCGAAGTTGTAAACAGTCTGCAGCTTACCAGTTGAGTGCTCCGATTCCACCCGCAGTGGCGGGCCAGCGCGCGTGATGATCTGGCAGCCTATGGCAAGGCGCCCTGCCGGCACAAAACCAACACCAGCCTCGAAGAACCTGTGCCCCGCGGTAGTGGTAAGCTTCTCGCCGTCACTAAACCTGAGCACAATGGTCGGACGCAAGTGCCTGTACAGTTGCAGTACCCTGCCACGCCCTAGCGGGTTATGAGCCGCCAACGTAGCGCTTTTGGCAGCAGGATTGCGCGTTAGTACCTCTTCCCCTAACCTCACATTTTGAATTGCTACTCGCTTACCATTCGACAGCCAAACCATCGTTCCAGCTACAAAGCAATTCCGGTTGTCAGCACCACCTTCGTCACCACCGCCGCCCGCGGTATCGCCACCAGTTCCTCCTGGGTTTGTCTCACTGGCGCCGCCCCCGCCTGCCGCATCACCACCGCCTGCAGCGGCATCGCCGCCACCGTCTACCGCACCGATTATCGTCTTGTCAATCGCACCTGCGCCAACGTCAGCAGCCGGATCCTCCGGCCCGCCACCGACCACCTCGATGACTGCATCGGCGACTATACAGAGCCCGATTGCAATCCAGCTATGCCCCGTTGGGTCAACGCGGACCAGCGGGTTGTTGTCGCAGTAGGCGTACCAGTTGCTGC
>DAIDKH010000040.1 GCA_027450145.1 Chthonomonadaceae bacterium
CGTAGCAAAAGCCTAGGTTACACTGCGCCCGCGAGTGCCCCTGGTCTGCAGCCTTGCGGTACCACGCCACTGCCTGCGCGAAATCCTGCGCAACGCCTCTACCATAGAAGTAGCAGTCGCCCAATTTAAAGCCAAACTGCGATCCCTTTTCATCGGTAGCCCCTCTACGGTACCATGAAGCGGCCATGAAAAGGTCCTGCGGTACACCACGACCCTCTTCGCAACACCTTGCAAGCGCCATGAACGCCTGTTCTTCATTCTGCTCTGCAGCCTTGGTGTACCAATAAACTGCAGATGAGTAATCTACCGGAACGATGGTACCCCGTTCGTAGCACTCTCCTAAGTGACACTGTGCCCATGCATAACCCTGCACTGCCGACCTAAGATACCAGGTTACGGCCTCCGCCGAATCTTCGGCAACACCAAAACCATGTTCGAATAACGCCCCGAGAATGCTCTGAGCAGGAGCATTACCTTGCTCAGCTGACTTACGTACCCAAGCCACCGCCTGTTCTTCATCCCGAAGTTCACAGCATCCGTGCATAAACCTCAGACCGAGGTGATACTGAGCTTCGGCATGCCCCTGTTCCGCTGACATCCGCAACCACCTTGCAGCCTGTGCGTCGTCTTTTCCTATGTAACAACCAGGATAAAGGTTTGGGTTGGAGTAATAGATTGCCAACTTGAACTGACCCTCAGGATCGCCGCTATTGGCGGCTTTGCGATACCACTTCAGGGCCTGCCCGTAATCCCGCCCTACAAATTTGCCGTTTGCGTAGCATTCGCCAACTCGGGCCTGTGCAGCGCCATCACCATGCATTGCAGCTTGATAAAGCCAGACGAACTCAAGCTTATTGTCCTTGCCAGGCCCTGAATAATAGGCGCTTAAGATTAGTTGAGCGTTTACGTCACCATGCAATGCAAGATAAAGTTGACTACTAGTTGCTTCAGGTTCCTGCGCCATCTGCAAACGACGATTGCGAATTCCGGGTGCAACAGGCATCAGCACATCTATCGCCCACGCCGCCGTTTTTTGGTCAACACTGCATTGCCTGGCTAGGCGCTTGATCTGTTGAGCACGCCATGCATCGTTGGTGGATTCGGGCCAATTTTCAATTGGGCATGACTTCGCCATGCTACTCAGCAGTGGTACCAACAGGTTTCTCTCCAACGGGTAGTCTCCGCCGCAGAATTCGTTTAGCAAGGCACCCAGCCTGCAAACGTCGTTGCATAGGCTAGGGTCTTGCACAACCAGTGCGTAGAGAAGTACACCGGGAAGATCACTGAATTGCAAGTTGTCACTCGGTTCATACATATTGGCACTCCAGGTACCCTTTTCTGGCTGCAATCCAGAGCGCAGAATTGTCCAATTAGGAGCATATGCGGTAGATCCACAGCGATGCTTCTGCAAAGTCGCCCCGTCGGGCGTAACAACGACTGATAAAGACGCCGTCACTGTTGCACTCGCACACAGGTAGGCGCGTTCCGCCTCTAGCGGAAAGTCTCGCGTCCTCATTTCTGCCTCGCATATTGGAGCATATTAAAGAGTGATAGTCGCAGACGCGTACGGGCAGCTGCAGTCGCGGGATTGCCCTAGGCGGCAGTTTTCACATACTACTCCTGAACCTGTACTTAATCGTGAGCAATGCAATCACCGTATTGCAAAAAGTTGTGACTGCGTAAAGCAAAAGAACTGTTTGAGACCTGTGAAATATATTAATTGTGATCCCAGCAGGTAATTTCTTCGGAAAAATGCTGAGCTTACACACTTTTAGGATGACGTCGCCAACAACGCATGGCCGAGCCGAGGGCAAATATGCTTAACAAACTATACCTCGTCGTGGCTAGCTCGAACAGTGCCTCCACGAGTTGTCGTTAGCCGACGAGAAGTTTCCCTTGCTACACAATGGTGGACGAGACGAGGTTAGCCGCGAATTCACCACGAATTCGGCCACGGCCTATTCCTGGTTGTCACACTTATCCTGCACGGCAAGTACTGTACCGATAATAAACGCCGCAGCCAGCCAGATAATTCGGCTTAACAGGTTCTTAATTAATTTAAAGACAGCCATTGTGTCCGCCTGCAAAAGAGTGAAGCATCCTGGCAACCACTCATAGTGCTTACCACCAACGACCTATTCACAAACCAATGAACGCAGCTGAATTATAACGTGATTCCTGCTTATTATCCATACCCTTAGAGATATTTAAGGATTATTACGGGCTACGTATTGAAGCACTTTTTTACCTCGACGCACCCACGAGAGCGCCACTAAGAAGAATTGCCGGTTTTTTCACGATTTTTGAGAAGTGGCCGGAAAAATGCGGAGAATGGTGAGATTTACCTTTATGAGACCACATAAACGTAGGCCGTCAAGTGATGCGTTAGCGGCCAGAATTCGTTGAACGAAATCGTGAAACCGCTAAAAGATGTGCCTGGTAAGTAGAGAGTAACGCAATGAAAGTACCGGCTACGTCAATACGGGCAGTTATTCACTTATTTAGTTTTTAGTACATCCATTTCTCAAGGAGGGGCGTCAATGAAATCTACTAGAGGTTGTACCGCACTAATCATATTATCGCTGGCTATAACTGGCTGTTCCCACGATGGAACTACGGCTTTGCATTCGCCGCCAGATATCTATATTGTTGGAATAGATAGGTCCTCCTCAACCAACCCAATGAGGACAGTACAGATTAATCAACTCAAGCAGGTTGTCACAGTAGCGGCAATCAACAACAAGCCCCTTGAGTTCTGGACCTTTGATCACAGAGCTCTTTGCCAGTGGGGAGCGCAAGTCCCATCCACCCCCGACGCACTTGTGCCAATAGAAGCGAAGACCCTCGCGATGTCTAATGCAAACAACCGACACATAACCCGGCCGGCTTTGATGCTGGAGCAAATTGCAGCAGACCCGGCCTTTAAACGCGCGAAATCTGTAGACATCCTTATCCTTACCGACGGTGACAACGAGGTACCTACTGATAATCACCTATTTACCAAGGAGGCCTCGCTCATAGCGGCACATCCCTCGGTACGCCTGGCGGTTTTAGATATAAATCCGGAAAACCGTCCCACGTGGCAGCAGGCTTTTGGTTCGCTGCCGGCAAATGACCTGTTGCTTGCAGGTGATACTCAGTCAACCAAGACGGAAGACGGCTTTTTAGGCAGTTAATCGCACCAGAAGGAGAAGATAATGAGCGAAAATCCTGAACAAAATGGGGCGGCGTCGACTTCCACAGATTATTTGCGAACTGGTAATGTCCCTATGCCGACCCACGCGGTAGTAGCCGACCGCACACCGGTTGCCACGCATGAGCGAGGTGCGCAATTGGTGGAGCGTACGTTTCATCGTACCGACGTAAGCCAGGCGCCGCACCGTACTCTCAATAGATTTGCACCCACCAATATCGTTCCTGCCAACCTGCGCGGCCTGCCTGAAACTACCAGCAAGCCACCCGAAGACGGATCCGATGTGCAACGCGTATGCAGCTACCCGGTGCCGGGCGACCACGTGGCAGACCACTACACGCGCGTGATAGAGCAATTAGACCGTCGTAATCCGGTTATGGCTTCCATTCTGCGCGATAAGCTTGAGCGTATAGCAAAAGCAAAACAGGATCTTATCGATCTGCAGATGCAGTTGCAGATTGAACACCAACGCGCCAACGAGGACGCGGCGAAATCCGCGCGGGAGCTGGAGGCGAAGATCCTTGAAGTTGAGCGACAGATCGATGAGATTAACAACAACTTCTTTGCCAAGAAGCGTGAGATCTTCGGTAGACGCAGGATATACGCCGCGGACTACATGGCGGGTCAGGCGCTTGCAGGGATATTTCCGAACCCCGCCGAAGCCTTCGGTCCCATTGCGCGTAACGACAGGCCGCTATTAACTGATAGCGAGGATACCGCCGCTCTGGAGCCCGCTGTAGCGCCTGATCTCGTCGCCGGTTCAGACGCCGAAGGCGGCGTAAACCCGGCTGTCAACAACCAGTTGACCCCGGCGGCATCCGCGCTTATGCCGGTACTACCGGACGGACGCACCAGTGCTCAATCTGATCCTCAAGCCCTGGAGAGACTAGTTGTACCATCCGGTGGGCTTCAGTCGGCGCCACAACCGGAAGCGGCACCGCCAACGATTGTTCGCCTTCCGCCCGGCGTGCCTCTAGAACCGCAGGACCCCACAGCGATACCCCTCCCGTTTGATGAAGCCAAGCAACGCGCTCGATCATTGCAGGCGATCGCCGCTGACGAAGGATTTCTACCGGATGGCGCGGCAACGAAAGTGTTAGGGAAAAACAAACCATCGAGATTGAACACATTTTTCATTTTTCTAATGACCCTCGTTTGCGGTGCGGTTTTCGCATTCAGTCTAGGTATCATTACCAACCTTGTTAATCCGGACATACTGTCGATGGACCCCTCAAAGGAGATGCTTCCATTCGCGATTATGGTGGTCGCGGGCACAGTGCTCTTCTACCTTATGGGCCAGGCTATTAAAGCATTCGTAGCTCACGCCGCAGAACTTAACCAGAACACCATCACCGCTGGGATTAGCAAGAACCCTTTGGCATTTGCTCAGCGAATCCGATGGTCGGCTATTTGGGTACTTTGTGTAGGCTTGGCGGGTATGCTGGCCGTCGTGGTGATTGAAGCGAACGTGGAGAGACACGGAATTGCCCACTACTTCCATGAGCAGTTAATGGGAGGGCTCATCGCACATGGTGCGGGAAACACCGTCTCGAGCATCGGAAATATGACCCTGTGGGCCATAGCGCTCATGGCGGGTATTCCCTTCGTGTTGTTCCATGCCAGTCATGCGTGGGTTGAAGCTCGGCAGGAAGTAATTAATAGCCATGTTACCAACCTGCAGCAAAAAGAGGTTTACGAAATAGCCAACCAGATTCGGCAGGATCGCGTCGAACGAGCGCTCAAAAACCATGAGACACTTCAAGATGCCTGGTTGAAGGCGGAAGACCTGTTAGAAAAGGAGAAAGAAGCCGCGGTGCTGCGCGAGGCGCAGGAACGAAGAGAACAACTTGAGGCCTGGAAAGAGATTATGCTGGCCCGTAGCGAGGCGACGCCAAGGACTAACGATGAAAGTGGAATCGACCACGAAGGGACCGAGGCAAACGCAACGACACCCGTTGAAGAAGAGGCAACGCAGTTCTGGCAGGACGACGATAGTTCGTTAAGGCCCATGGGCACCGTGTGGGAGAGTACGAAACCAGAGTTGCAGGAGAAAATAGCCCGCAGCCTGGTGGACCTGCTGAGCATTAAGTCGGAGTTGGGTATAGCCGGTACAGAATACAGGTACAAACTGGAGCCGTTTAAAAAGCGGCTTGAGGAACTACGGGCTCAGCGTGTTCAAGAAACGCCAACACTTACACCGGAGGCGCGAAGAAGGCTGGACGACGCTCGCATGGATTACGAATTTGCCGTACAGCGATTTGATACCTACTACGCTGAGAATGCAGACAAAATCATGGATATCCTAAGAGGTGGTAAGCGCTCCAGGATTCTGGGGTGGTGGCTACAGAAACCGCTGGACTTGGAGTAGATTAGCAGTTTTCGTGTGGACGATGGGTTTTGCCCCCAACGTCACTCACCGGGAATTCCTGCCAGGTTACCTCAGGAATTCTCGGTGAAGCGATTCTTTACGCAGGAAATAGCTCATAAACCACGTCCAGGTAACCTTTCAGGCGTGTTACCGCCTGGGCATGAAGCTGATAGGCGCGCGACTCAGAAACGGACAACACCGCGCCAATCTCCTTAAAGGTTAGCCCTTCATGGTAGTAAAGCGACACTACGGTTCGTTCCCGCTCAGGCAGCCTGTCTATAGCCTCCGCAAGTGCCTTACGGCGCTCTCGCAATGCGACACATTCCATAGGCCCCGGATCATCATTTGGCACCACGTCTGCAAGCCGCTGCTGCTCGCTGCCAATGCGCAAATCGTCAAGCGATAAAAGCCCTGCGCGTCCCACACTCGTCAGGATCTTTTCCAGGCGGTCTACTGTAATGCCAAGCTCCGCTGCAACCTCTTCCTCTGTAGCAGGTCGACCCAACTGAGTTTCTAACCGCACGTATGCCTGCTTCAACTGCTTCTGCTGGTCGCGCACCAACCGGGGAACCCAGTCGTCGCTTCGCAGCATCTCTAAAATTGCACCGCGCACAAGAGTAATAGCGTATGTCTCAAACTTGATGCCCCTGGTAGGGTCGTACTGGTCAACGGCCTTTATAAGGCCAACCACTCCGGCACTAATCAGGTCATCGCGCTCTAGTCCACCGGGCAGAGGCCCAAACAGCCGCCCTGCCGTAATCGATACCAGATGCGCATAACGTTGAATAAGAGAATCACGAGCCTGCTGGCTGCTGCGCGTTTTGTACTCGCGCCACAGCTGCAGCGTCGAAACCTCGCCCATTGTTTCAACCTCCCTGGATGAGCGATGGCAGCCCGTCGGTCCATGACAGGCCCCGGCCTAACGCCGGATATACACCATGTTGCCATTACTCGCATTAAATTGCGAATTGGCCATTACTATAATCGGCTTTTCTACCCTACCGTCTTATAGTGATTTTGGCGGATACTGGACCGTGGCAGGAAATTTAACGATACTTGGCGAAACCTGACCTACCAAATCTCCGTAGAGGATATGGAAATTGAGCGACGACTTTGAGCAACAAGAATGGGTAAAACTAGGCGTTGCGGCCGCACTTGCCCGTCAGTATTCCGGTGATCAACGGGTCTTCCTACAGAGGCTCGCAGATATGCTCTCCGCGGCGCTTCCAAATGAAACGACTGTCGAACATGCCGGCGGCCTGTTCACGCGACACAAACCTGTTAAGCGCATCAACGTTAACCTGGGCACCGATCGCTTTGCTCTTTTTGACCCGGGCTACGGCAACCTGGAGGCCACGCGGGTAAAAGTCGTCAGAGGTATCGCACTTAAGACAGAAGCAGTCACAGTTCCTCAGATGCTGGAAGCGGTTAGTGACGCAATAGAGTCCCGTGCTCAAAACAGCCAGGCCATTAGAGATGCACTGGCAGAATTAGTAGATTAACGAAACCGAGGTTCCCAAATGACGGTGATACGCTCCGGTGGAATGTCGGATGATGAGCAGAATCGCAGGGCACAGGCGAGCAGCCAAAGTATGGAGAATGGTGGCCTGCCGCTCAATGCCATTGACCGGCTGAAAGAGCAGGCAGCGCGCCAGGGAAAACCCGGTGCACTGTTCACAAGCGACCTCTCGGTCAACGAGATGCTGCTCACGCGACAGGCTGGTTATCTTCCGCTCGGCCAGGTAATGGGCAGTTCCGTTTACCACATAGGGTACCAGTGGACCGCAAACTATGCCATGACGGGCGGTTTCAACTTCATGACGTACTCTGGCTACGGCATGGAAATGGATGTTCTCACTCGTGCCTACTATAACGCACGACATTTGGCCCTGGGACGCATGCAGCAGGAGGCAACTTTACTTGGAGCCACCGGTGTTGTGGGAGTGCGTCTCGAGAGGAAATCGTACGATTGGGGAACCGGCTTGCTGGAATTTGCCGCGATTGGAACCGCAATCCGGGAAACGGACTCTCTATCGCACCCAGGACAACCGTTCATGAGCGATCTCAGCGGGCAGGATTTTTGGGCACTGCGTCTCGCAGGTTTTCGCCCAGTCGGCTTTGCGCTGGGTAACTGCTCTTACTTCCAACTTGGCGGCTTCTCATCGCAAATGGCGACGAGTGGCGGATTTTTTGGCGGATCGTGGCGCAACCAGGAGCTTACAGACTTTACACAAGCGCTCTATGAGGCACGCAGCCTTGCTATGAGCCGCATGCAAACCGAGGCACTTTCAGTGGGAGCAACAGGCATAGTTGGAGCTGACGTAGAGATGAATGCCGAGCCGCAGGAAGTTGGTGACGAGAATAATCGTCGAATTGCAATGCTCTACCACTACTTTTCGGTGGGTACTGCAATAGCCCCTATTCAGGGCAGACCACCCGAAGCTGATTTAGCAATGACCGTTTCCCTTTCCGACGTTAAAGGAGCTGAATAATGACTTACACACCAGGATCAGAAAGCGGTCTTCCGGAAGCCGCCCGTCGCCGATTGCAGAATATGCGGTCTGATGCGGGCCATCGAGGCCTATTTACCAGCGACCTTTCTGTGAATGAGTTTCTACTGGTTCGCGCGGCAGGGTTCGACCCATTGGGATTGGTTATGGGCAGCTCCATTTACCACATCGGCTTTCAGTTTGCGGGAGCATTTCAGAATCAGGAAATGAACGTGCTAACCCAGGCCATGTATCATGCGCGTGAACTGGCCATGACACGAATGGAAGAAGAGGCCGACGTACTGGGAGCAGACGGCATAGTGGGAGTGCGACTTGTAGTAAATCGGTATGCGTGGGGAGCCGATATCGCCGAGTTTATGGCCATTGGAACAGCGATTAAGCATCGTCAGGGAGACCACTACCGAACCGTAGACAATCGACCATTCACGTCGGACCTCAGCGGCCAGGACTTCTGGACACTGCTGCAGGCGGGGTACCGCCCGGTTTCATTGGTAATGGGTACTTGCGTATACCACGTAGCCCAACAGGGATTCCTTAAATCTCTTTCGACTATGGGCAGAAACACCGAGATGCAGAATTACACGCAGGGCCTTTATGATGCCCGCGAGTTGGCATTATCGCGTATGCAGGCTGAGGCGGAGTCGGCACAGGCAGAGGGAATAGTAGGCGCCCAGGTAAACGAGAGCAGCCATGGTTGGGGTAGCCATGTCATTGAGTACTTCGCTGTAGGCACCGCTATTAAATCCATATCAGATACTCATCAGATAACCACACCCTCGTTGGTACTGCCACTTAACGGCTAATTGGTGGTCGATCAGCTGTTGGTCACTGTGCATAATAACTGCCTCGCCCTCGTTCCTGTTATCTCAGGCACTAAAGGGCGAGGCAGTGTGCTTGTGCGGAAGGTGTTACCTACTAGCCTAGGCTGAACGCCTCAATCTGTGCTACTTCTTCGTTAGTCAACCGGAAGTTGAGCGCACCAACCATCCCCTGTACCTGTTGCGGACTTCGGAAGCCAACAATTGCGGCTGTTACGGCCGGGTTGTGCAGCGTCCAGGCGATGGCCACTTCGCCAGGATTTCTGCCGTGCTTGTCACCAATCGTACGCAGCAACTCTACCAACTCAAGATTGCGTGCCAGTTTGGGCTGCTGGAACTGGTGACTTCGCTTGCGCCAGTCGTCATCCGGCAGGCTGGCAGCACGCTCGGCCGTCATCTTTCCGCTTAACAGACCAGCGCCCATTGGCGAATAGACGATTACGCCGATACCGTTCTCCTGGGCATAGGGCAGGATTTCCGGCTCTACACCGCGATCCACAAGCGAATACGGAGGTTGAAGGGACGTTATCGGAGCAATTGCCGCAGCCCGCTTCATCTGCTGCACGTTGAAATTACTAACTCCAATGTAACGGATCTTCCCCTGCTTCTGCAGCTCTGCCAGTGTGGCCCAGCCCTCCTCAATGTCGGGGTCAGGATTGGGCCAGTGAACCTGGTACAAATCGATCGCTTCCACATTTAACCGCCGGAGACTATCCTCAAGTTCACGACGTAGGGAATCAGCCTTCAAGCAGCCATGGATCTTACCCTCGTCATTCCATAGCAACGAACACTTCGTGAAAACATACGGTTTGTTGCTGATGCCTTTTAATGCAGAAGCAACTATCTCCTCTGAATGCCCAGTGCCGTACACCGCGGCCGTATCAATCCAGTTAATGCCCGCATCCAGCGCGGAATGGATTGCGCCAACACTGTCGGCATCATCCTGTGCGCCCCAGGCATACTCCCAGCCAGGACCGCCTATTGCCCATGCGCCAAAGCCGATGGCGGTAATTTCCATGTCGCTGTTGCCAAGCTTCCTCTTCTCCAAAACTGTCCTCCTGTTAGTAGTCCCAACCACAAGTCCTAAAAGTCCAGATCGTCAAACCGACAAGCGATCACTCTCCGCGAACAAATCGCCGGAACGTCCACCATATCGGATGAAATTTAATCGGAACGGCCCTCAATCTTCGCGTCCGATTGCCACTGATATAAGGTTAAACTTACGCATAATGCGCGATCCTTGTTCAATATCTTATACACCGTAGTTGCACTTCAAGTTGCTATAGCGCGCATTATTTTGAAATTCGCGCTATCGTCCCCGTCGTTTTCGGTCGCCGCGCAACGAATATTTGTGTTTACATCTGTGTCTACAACGGTCATAAAGTTTGCGCATTGTCTGTTCTAAGAACTTAAGAAACCTGCTCATCCGCGAAAAGGTATAATTGGGGCGACTCAAGAAATCGATGAGGAGGCACAAATGTCACGTCTGGTAGTGATCACTGCAGTGGGGCGCGACCATCCTGGAATTGTAGCCGCCCTCACTGGCGCGATCTATCACTGTGGTGGCAACCTGGACGATGCTACCATGACGCGCCTGCATGGCGTCTTTGCTACCATGCTTTCCGTTCAGCTCCCGGGAAACACCGATGCGCTCGATCTGGCACTCCAGCCAATACGCCTCTCGCATGACCTCACCATTACGATTGATGAGCTCGTCACTCCGCCAGACAACAACATTCCACCGGATCACATTATTACTGTCTACGGTGCCGACAAACCAGGTATCGTGCACTCTGTTGCCAGCGCATTGGCAGCGGCCAATATCAACATTACCGATATGGACTCGCGGATGGCTGGCACACACGACCAACCAATTTACATTGTCGTTTTTGAAGTATCCGCAAATTCGCAGGATCTAACGTCCCTGGTGTCCCAGTTACGGGTCGACTTGAAACTGGATATCAATTTCCGCCCTATAGACGAGGAGGCCCTGTAAGCAGGAATGCCCATTCGTACGGTTGTTATGTATCCAGACTCGAGACTAAAGCAGCGGTGCCAACCTACCGACCCTTGCTCAACAATAACGCGCGACATTGCCCGCGACCTGCTGGACACGATGGACAGTGCGCCACCCCGCACCGTAGGAATTGCGGCGCCACAGATAGGTGAGATGTCTCGCGTAATCATCGTTGACACGTCTCGTAACCCAAAGTACCCAAATTCGCACGGTCTGCTCACTCTTGTCAACCCGGTCATCACAGAGTTCACAGGACGCCAGGTCTTTCGTGAGGGATGTCTCAGTATCCCGGATTTCACTGCAAATATTACACGGCATGACGTTATAACCGTATGCGGATCTTCATTGGAAGGTACAACAATCACCGTGACTACATCTGGTTTCGAGTCGGTGGTAATTCAACACGAAATCGACCACCTCGATGGGATACTGTTTCTAGATCGTGTCACCCACGTGAAGACAGACCTGTTCCGGCGGAAGGGAAACTGAACATTGCGTGCCATTTGCAGAACAATGACTAACTTACCGGTTCGGTGACCGTGAAGTATCGATTCACTGGAGGATTCTCGACACGCGATATGGTACCGCTGGACCATCGCACTTCCAAGAAGTGAACAGGTCTGCCGCCGGTACCGAAATGAACCCGCATGTCACTACAAGCCAGGTAACTGCGCGTACTCGTGGCCATTTTGCGCTGTAGCCCCACATCGCTCATCACGGACACGAGTGCACCGGCTCCATCTGCAGGACTCTTTACACCTTTCAGTTTAACCCCCAACCAACCCCCTTGGTGCTTTGTGGTGTTTCGCCATAGCCTCACCGCGCCACGATTATCAAAAGTGAGAGCGTCCAAGAGGCCGTCGTTATTGAAGTCACCAATTGCCAACCCTCGCCCAATCATTGCAGAGTTCATACCTGCGGCAGCAGTGACATCGGCAAACTTACCGTTATGAAGGTTCTGAAACACTATCGGCTCTTGCGCATACGGTACAACCGAACCACCAATGACAAGTGTAGGATCGTTGTCGATGTGTCCATTCAATAAGAGGATATCCTGCCAGCCGTCCAGATCAAAATCGGCAAAAGCCGCGCCAAATGTCGTTCGCGTGCGGGTTGGCAGCGCAATTCCACTTGCGGCGTTTATATTAGTGAACACCGGTACACTTGGCGATTTTACAGGATCGGTCTGGCTCACAAATAGACTGGCCTCTTGCCCGGCGAACGTACCGACAATAATTCCGATGCGCCCGTCATTAAAAGGTGTGGCGACATCGACACCCATGCTGCCTGTTGCGCTGCCGTCCGCGCCAAGCGCAGTACCTGCTTGAAGTGCAATGTCCATAAACCGACCATCCTGGTTGCTCAGTAACATCAGGTCAGGCTCGGTGTCGTTTGCCACATACAGATCTGGTTTCCCATCGCCGTTAAAATCGTAAAGCGCAAGCCCAAGCGACTTGGACGCGTGGTGCAGGATACCAGTGGTCGCAGAAACGTTCTCAAAGGTTCCGTCGCCGCGATTGCGCAACAGAACAGGAGGCGCACCTTGAAACTGGTAAGGCGGGCAGTATTGACGGGTGTTATGTGGCCCGCATGGCAAGTCCAGCGCAGGTGACCAATGAACGTAATTGCCCACGTACAAATCCAGCAGCCCGTCGCCGTTAAAGTCCAGCCACATTGCGGAGGTCGTAAATTGCGCCACCGAAGTGCCGCTTGCCTTTGTGATATCTGTAAATCTACCGTGGTCATTGCGAAACAGGCGATTGCCGTTTAACGTGGTAATGTAAATATCGGGCCAGCCATCATTGTTGAAGTCGCCAACAGCTGCTCCAAAGCCATATTCTGTAATATGTAATCCCACGTCCCTGGCCACATCCGTGAATGTTCCATCGCCATTATTATGGTAGAGCGCTAGCGCGGGGAGTGGTCCGTGGTAGCCCGGAAGCGGCGCACTGTTGATCAAAAGGATATCCAGCAAACCGTCATTATCAAAATCGATAAACCCGCCACCGCCGCCTACGGTCTCTGGCAGATACTTCTTACCGCTTAGACATGGATTGTGGACCCAGTGAATACCCGCACGCTCGGTAACATCCTCAAACGTGATGGCGGGCCCAGATATTATTCCCGAATGGCGAGGTTTCATTCCGTTGTGCGCGCAGCCTGCACCTACGGCGCTAATCATTGCGGTAACGAGTGAGCGCCTCGTAATTTTGCATCGATTCACGGTAGTAACCAACCTCTAATTTTCACTTTACAGTCAATCTACTTGAACCAGTCAAGCGTGCAGCTTTTTGCATCGCACCCAGAGCGTAATTAAATTGCCCCAACCGTTTCCAAACTGCCGCTAACGATCCCCACGCTACTGTGTCGTTGGGGTTAGCCCTAAGTACACGCTGAAACGCGCAGAGAGCTACCCAGTTATCGTGCCGATCTAATGCCTGGCCGCCCAGCTGCCGCCATTCGGTTACGGTTCCCTTGCCAGTACGCATGAGCTTCATTCGGGACTGCCATTTATCAGCCAGTTGGTGTTGCCAATGGTAAATTCCGTCCTCGTAATGGGCTTCCTGAGCCATACCCAAACGGCTGTAGAGAGCGGAGAGTTGGGCGGATACATCGCCCCCGTTTACGCGCATATCCAGGTTCAGTGCCTTTAGGAGATCCTGCACTGCACCTGTTGTGTCGCCGGCAGCTGCCTTCAGTTCACCGATGTGCACCCATGCTTGCGGATTCGAGCTATCCACCTCAGTAGCGGTCTGATAAATCTTCAGAATGGATTTGCTTCCGCCTGAGGGTCCCGCATTCTGCGACAGGTATTCTGCATCGTGCAAATAGGGTAGAGCACTATTCGGCTCTTCTGTCTCATCGCGTATCGCCGCCTGTTGTACCTCGTGACCGTCACCGGCATCCAACGCTGCTCGGCAGATGAGCTCATCGATGGGGCCGGTGCCGCGCGGTTCAACGAGTGTCCTAAGTCGGCGTGCAATTTGTTCTGCTCCCTTTGCGTTGTTCAGGCTTAACCATATCTCCGCCTGGTCTTTTAGAATGCGCACGTTGGCAGGCCATCGTTTAGCCGCGGCATCGACATAGTGGAGAGCAGTATTTCGCGCGTGCCGGGCAAAGGCGCTGTCGAATATCGCAGTATACAACGCCCGAGCAGTATTGCCGCGGGCCTTTGTAGCTGCGGAGCGCCAGATTTTCTCTGCACGCCACGGATCGCCGCTGTGGAAGTACATATAGCCCTGTGTAAGTGCTGCAAGTGCAGCATCATGTTGTTGTTGCGCAACGCCGGTGCGCGCCTGCCAAATTGCCGGATCATATTCCGCGCTTTGGGGTGCAGCACTGACTATCGCACCCGCACGGACAGCCCTGCCGGCTCTAAGCTGCATTAGTGCGGCCTGCGCATAACCATCTACAGGGCAATTCTGCATCGCCGTGGCATGCAGATAGTACTTTAATGCCGCACTGTTGTTTCCCTCAAGCTGAAAGGCTCCCGCTAACAGATATGTAGTCCACACCCCGCTCCCCCCGCCCGACATCAGCTGTTGCAAAACCTTCACGGCTTCAGCAGGATTGCCCTGCAACATCAACGCCTGAGCCTTAAGTTGCATCGCCTCGGACGAAGGCCCCAATGAGGATAAGACTGCGTCAAGGCCCGACGGATTTCCAGATAGTACTAGCCCACGAGCGACGAGAAGCTTGTCTGATGAGGAAAGAGATGACAGCAAAGGCAGCATAGTACGGCACATAGCACCCGCGTCCTCAAAATCTCCCAAGCTCAACAATGAGTCAAGGTAAGCAGAGCGCAGCGGCAACGAGTCTCTATTCTCGGGCAGGCCGGATAAAAGCTGGTTGGCGGCTAGCTCTGGCTCATTAAGCTGTTGATAACACGCTGCAAGTTTGATCTCAGTCGCTGCAGACCTATCTCCCATGCCAGTGCAAATTGCGAGCTGTTGCGCACAGGAAAAGAGACTACCCTTACGGTACTCGGCATCTGCAAGCGCTTTACGATCATTCATCGAAGTTGGATGTGGCAACGAAACGTGGGCATCTGTGACGGTAGCACGGTTTGAAAGAGGTGCCGGATGGGTAGCACATCCACCCGTTACAAACACACTGGCAACAGCAAAGGTTATGGTTAATTTGTGGTTGAGGCTCATTTTTAGTAGTACACAATGCACGATAAACATTAGTGATGTCTTGGTGGACGTACCGAGGCTGGTTCGCCCACCAAGCAGACCTAACGATCAGCAGGGAGGCCCAGTGTTAGGATCATCTGCGGCTAAGCGCCACCAAAACAGCCCAGGCTGCGGAGGATTGGCACACATGTTTCCGTAGGGCAGGCCCACAGTGCTCTTGCCAGCCACGGTTTGATCGCCGCCGGGCCCGGTAGCGTCATTGTTGTACCATTTAACGTGACCGTCAGCAAAGCCGATGTTGGAACCAGCGCCATGGGGCGAATAGTAATCATTCCAACGAGTGGCTCTAGTGTACTGCGGATCCTGTCCCCAGTTAATGTCCATTCCGGCTCTTATGCGTCCAGTTTCACCAAAAACAGCGCGGCTGGCCGGCTGATCGACAGTGGCCTCTGGCTGCTGGCTAAAATCAGACTGATACCAGTAAGAGATAGGTCGCTGTCTAACGTTATTGGTAAGAGATTCATACGGGTTGCTAGGGTATTGACCGTCGCCCGGATTGACGCTGGAGTTGTTCGCGCTTGGGCATACCCAGACCTGATAGTTCTTAATGTAGGGTTCCAGCCTGGCTGCAAACGACGCCGACCCATCGGGCCCAATGCATGGCCACCCCCAGCAGTTCGCATAAGGTACGTTGCTCACCTGCGTCATTGCATTATTGTTGTTCATGTTCGGCGCGCCGTCCACCACGCCAGAGGCATTTGTGCCCCCCTGCCAACCAGCGGGTACGTACGTTTCATCGTAATCCTGAACGTACATTAACAGTGCCAGAGTGATCTGCTTGAGGTTGCTTACACAGGATATGGCACGTGCCTTTTCGCGGGCTTGCGCAAACACTGGAAACAGAATTGCGGCAAGAATAGCGATAATCGCAATAACAACCAACAGTTCAATCAACGTGAATGCCTTTTTTCGTCGAACAATTGCCATGGGTATCTCCTTGTTAGACATCTACCGTTCGTCACACAAAATTCAACCTGTTACTAGAAGCCGGAGTCAATCATCGCAAGCACACCTATCGAATAAAATCACCTCTACGGGGCATGTTTTGCACCATTGGAATTTACCAGTGATGGAGCCCGGTTTCCCATTATCGATGTCCCCATACGCTGCGCTCGCGCTGCCTGATACGACTGCATTTGTTGCGGCGACATGTTGCTGTCGTTAGGATTTAGGGGTCCCAGGGACCGTAGAGCGACAAAGGCCGCAATGATGAGCAGTACTATTACTACAGGAATCATTATTGCTGGCTTAAGCTGCACCTTCAAACTGTTCCTCCTTTCTAAAATTAGAAATGCAGGTGCTGCATCCCATGATTTGCCACCACGCAATGAGCAGTGACATATCGACAAGCTGACTCAAGTTTGCTAATCTCACTAGATTAAGTATCTGCAATCGCTCGCCCGATAGCTGAATAAATCTGAGGTTGAATTAGATGACGCATTGGCATTCCACGTTGTAATTCTATGTTTAAACTGGATGTATTAAACGTGCGCCAATATTGCCATTATTTACAGGCCATATTAACAACGCTTCAATTATAGATATCTCGCTTTATTTTGTCAAGCGAAAAGTTGATGAACTACAAATAACGTCAACAAACTATACATTTATTAATATAATGTTAACAATTAAGCGCATTATAACCCGCAATTGTCGATTTTATATCTGCCATTACATGCCGTTAAATACCAATATCCCCATTTGGATAATTAGGGTCCTACAATCCAAAAAGCCTCAATTCACCGAGGATTTAACAACAGCACAGCCACCTGCTTGCAAAACGCCTCAGTAGGATCACCGGTATTGACTACCATCGCGCTGCGGCGTATAATCGCATTGACACTCTATGTATACGGCGTTCAGTGCCTTCGCACTATTTAAGCGTTCCAGCGGTGCTCTTGCTTAGGCGTGTTAATTAAGGAGACCAACATGACTTCAGTTGAGGGAATTGTTCGGCTCGGTATTTTAGGTGCGGGTTCGTTTGCAGCGCGTCGGCACATACCCGATGCAATTGCCAACAAAAACGTTCAACTCACTGGCCTGTGCAGAAGAGACCCAGAGGCACGAACTCGCCTGGCTCATCACTTTAAGCTGGATGAAAGTATCTTCTATTCTAATTGGAAGGAGATGCTGGACTCTGCTCCACTCGATGCTGTAATCATTGCGACACCTAATAATCTTCACTACGAAATGGCGTCTGAGGCCATTAATCGTGGGCTCCATGTACTGCTGGAAAAGCCAATGACTATTCGCTCGGAAGATGCGTTGAAGCTGGTGGACCTCGCAGAAGAAAAGAATGTTCAAATAGCCGTCGCATTCAATCCACCTCACTGGGCCCACTGCCACCAGATAAAGCGTTCGCTGAAGGATCCAGAGATTGGGGGGCTTGAGAGTGCGGCAATGTACTGGACAACCCAGGCCGGCGCTGCATTCAAACGAGGGGTACAGCAGCCTACCCCTGCCGGTCATGTGGTTGCACCAACCGAATTCCGTGCAGACCCGGATCAGAACGGCGGAGGCTATTTCATTGACGGCGGGTCGCACCTGGTTGCAGCACTGCTATGGACAACGGGCCTTCATGCCGTGCAGGTAAGCGCTATCATGGACTACCTGCCAACGGACATGCGGGCATCGCTGTTGATCAAGCTAGATAACGGTGCTATCGCGACCATAAATTGCGTGGGAAATAGTGAGTTTAAAGGCCGCAGACTGCGTAATGTCTTTGGATGCCAAAATGGCTCCATTACTGTGGTCACCTTTGATTTTGAAACAACGGTAGCAGTGCAGGGTCATGAACTGCGACGCTTTAAAGAAGCGGACCTCGCTCCGGTACCGGGCCCGCTCGCTGCGCTGGTCAATACCATCCTTGGAAAAGCGGCACCGCTATCATCCGGCAAACTGGGTGTGCACGTTGTGGAGGTTGTCGAGGCAGCCTACAGGTCCGCTGCTACTGGTAAGACCATCGATATCTGCTCCCGTTCCGCTGCGGTAGTGGCCGGCACATGAAGATTACTATACTAGGTAGTGGTACATCGCACGGCGTACCAATGATAGGCTGCAACTGTGAGGTGTGCACCTCCGCCAATCCCAAGAATCACCGCATGCGCCCCTCTATCGCGGTAGAGGGGCCAGGTGGAACTATTCTTATAGACACCACACCAGAGCTTCGACTGCAATCTATTAAAACCGGACTAAACCACGTCGACGCAGTGCTTATTACGCACACGCACGCCGACCACATATTTGGGATGGACGATCTTCGCCGATTCAACGATCTTGGAGGGCACGATATTCCCGTCTACGGCTCGCCTGAGGTGTTGGAGGACATCCAGAGAATCTATCGTTACGTGTTTGTGCAGACGCAGGTTGGTGGAGGGAAGCCACGTCTGCAGTTGCGTGTTGCGGAAAACATCATGGAGATTTGCGGTCTAAATATCTCATGCTTCACGGTGCTGCATGGAAAACTGGAAGTTCAGTCATACAGATTTGAGGATCCCACGACCGGTAAATCGTTCGCGTATGTCACCGATGTTAGCATTATTCCAGAAACGGTTAAGCACTTCCTGAATAACCTTGACCTACTCATTCTGGATGCTGTGCGATATGAACCACACCCCACCCACTTTGGCCTATACCAAGCGCTGGATGTCATTGCTAACGCTCGGCCGGCTGCCGCACTACTGACCCACTTGTCGCACCACTTCGACCACGACCGACTATGCCAGGAGACCCCTCCGCATGTTGAGCCCGCGTTCGACGGACAGATCATCGACCTGTTATCCGTACCTGCTAGTGTTCCATGCGAAATCACCAACTTACTTAGTTCGTCTTGATTGGGCTGGACGTTCCTGACTGAACTGTCTGGTAATTCACATCTCGCGTGTGAAATAGTTCTCTTCCCTTCACTCGCTACACGGCGTAGAATAATGGCATACACAAGCCGAGTACAAATACTGGCGGAAACGTGACAAGGCGAGGCAATTTACAATGAACTTTATTACACGCCGTTCGATCAATAAAAGCGAAAAATGCTCGATTTGCGGGCGCACTGGTCGGGCCCGAACCCGCGCCGCCGGAGTTGGCTTCCAAGTAGTGGAAATCACTTGCGACCGATGCGAATGCCGAGGTAAAGGTCAAAGTGAGGACGTGCGATTCAACGATGTACCGGGAGCAGGCTGGGCCAGCATAATGGCGCTGGGCTAAACCACAAACGGTACTACCCGCCTTTCTCGTCGCCATATTAGGTTCGTACCAGGATACGCAATTGGCACTCCTCAACCTGATACGAATAGCCGCGCGAAAGGCGGTACCAATAACAAGCCGGATGCGCCAAGAAAGCGCATCCGGCTTGAAATTATCAAACGCTAGCTCACTAACGATGGGCCCGTGGTATCACAGCGAATTCGGTCTCACCGGTCTCCAGCATTTTCTGCAGATACGGCCTGCACAACCCACAGCTTCCACCACAGCCTAGAAGCGCCGTCAGCTGCTCGACTTTGGTGTAGCCCCTATCCTGCGCTACATGGAGGATCGTTCTAAATGTAAGCGACGTGCACATGCAGGCCCGTACAGGGTGATCGTCAGACATGGTTCTAATCTCGCGTAAACATATTGTCAACCATCGCGGTCTGGTGAAGCGGGCTCACATGCCCGTCTGCCCAAAGAACTTCAGCTAAGCCGTGCTCTGTAACGGTGGTGTTGTATCCAGAACCGGCGATGGTCTGGCTGTTATCAACATGCCGAAAGTTCACAGTAGGATTACCGTACCATTGAGACGGCGGATCGATCGCAGGTGTCTCACTCTCCTGGCCAGTAGTTGAGTCATAATAACCTGAGTCCGCAAACATAATCTTACCGCTGGTGCTACCCAGCGATGCCAGATTCGCTGGGTTGAGCGGTGGCCATGGATAGGGCGGTAAGTTGTATGCAGGGTTTATGTAATAATCGGACCCCAGGTACCCCCAGTTATAACCGTAACCGTTACCGTCACCGAACTTGTTTACACCTGTCCAATCCGGGCAGCGTTGAATTTCCACGTTCTTCATATAGGGGTACAGCAGGCCGTCCTGCTTGTCCCACCCTGATGTTGTGCGCCGTCCAAACCAGTATTGGCTGCAGTATCCCCCAGTACAAGGGTCCGCAATATAAAGCGGAAACGTCTCATCGTAATCCTGAATGTACATCATAGTTGCCAAACCCAACTGCTTCAGGTTGGATGCACAGGTTATCTGCCTGGCCTTTTCCCGTGCCTGCGCGAAGACCGGAAACAATATTGCTGCCAGTATCGCTATTATTGCAATAACAACTAGCAACTCTATTAGGGTGAATGCTGCAGTGCTCGGCCTTTTCCCCGCTCTCAATACTCTCATTGTTCCATCTCCTTGTGAAATGTGTGCAGGAAATAGAAAACGCCCGTATAACGCCCTGCATCAGCAGGTGCGGTCACGGGCGTATGAAGTATTACTAAAGCCATTAGGGGCTTTCATAGTCTCATAAAAAATGACGAGACTATTGTTAAGCGATCACTTCATCACTCCCTTTTTCCGCGAAGGGCGCAGCGTGATGCTTTGCAGACGGGCATTCGGACTTGGCTTTTAAACCTTACCGTAGCGGGACTGTGCCGGATTCTCACCGAGCTTCCCCCGTAATACTGCACGAAAAATTGCAGCCTGCAAATTCTATATGTTTTTTATACTGCAGTCACCATTGTACCAAGGTTAGAAACCTATGTCAAGCTATTTTGCTAGTTTTGTACCGATACAATGTCCGAAAATCCGTCTAGAGACCTACAAAAGCAGCAAAGATATCGCAATAAATTGCGCCCAAAACGCGCGTCAACAAATGTGGAGTGCGATTGGCCCCTACCCCCGAGATAGGATTGTGGCCAGATTGGATCACCAATGATTCACGGAGATTTCTTAAGCTTCCTGTTGTTACTCCAAAGATGGTGCAGGAGCGCTCGTGCTGTCGTCATCTTCCCACGAATGATCTCGTTGTAGACCTGAACAAGCAGTCGGCCCTTAACAGACTGTCCGCTTAACTGTTTCCGTAATTCGTACCACATTGCCGGCAGTTGTAGATCATCGTCACGCCATTTTGTGAGACCGTTATCACCTCGCACGAGGGCAGCACGAATGATTTTGAGATCCCTCGTTCCCTGTTCTATTGATGGCTCTATCTGGGTGCCTTCTCCCCAGTCGTTCCAGGTTACCACCTGCACGGCAGTAGCTCCGCTGTGTAACGCTCGGTCGAGAGTGTGCTTTAGAGTGCTGCCGTTGTCTTCTGCAATGTGACCCCAGGAACGCCCAACTCCAGCTTGCGCATAGATATCGTTGAAACCAGGGAATGCCGCAGCAATCGCAATGGGCCAATGCCTTGAGCGCGCCAGAAATGACTTCTGCTGCTCCAGGGCAGCCGCAGTACCGCCGGCCGGAATGGGCCAGTCGAATCCTCCAGACGCAGCGGTAGGCTCACGTCGATCCGACTCTGTAACGTACACCGGGGGTGTCTTTAGAACCGAAAATATCTCATTCCACTCTGCATTGTCAAAATATGGCGTACCAAAGCTCAGCAGCAGCGGTCTGCCGTCATATTTTATATAGGCTGAAGATTTGAAGTAATTACTTTGAAGCCACGACATTAATTGCTGCACATGGTGGATGGCAGCACCTGCAGGAAACAGGCCAGCTTTAATCTCCTGTGGAATGGTGTGGTCTTCGTAGCATAGCGCGAATTTCAAACCTGCCTGTTGAAGCAACGGCACCAACGTGGAAACGTTTCGATTAATAGAAGCATAATCGTATAGATTGTCTTTGCCATACCAGTCGATGATTACACCCTGAATGCCTGTCATTTTCATCAACATTATCTGGTACATGATGAGGGCCCTGGCCCCCGAATCGTATGGTCCTATCTGCGGGTGATAGTGCGACGCTATTTGCGGCAGGCCATCAGTCTGTACCGAGGGATCGTAGTGGCCCATAGTCCAGTGCCATCCCCACTTATGAGCAGTGGGATTGGCTTGAAACCATGCCATATAGTGTACGTATACTGGCGGTATGGTTGAGTTAGATCGTGCGGCAGGTGCAGCGGACGCTCCGCCAGAAGCTCCTGCCAACACTTGAGCCATTACGCCAACGACAGCGAGTCGTGCGATGGATACCCGCGTGGCCAACAATTTCATCAATTGTCCTCCCGTGGCAATGCGGCTTAAGGTCTCACTCTCAGCCGCATTGCACTCCTGTCTACCGCTGTTGTTGCGCCTGGCGATGCGATTGTGCCTGCCGCATCAGCATCTGTTCACCCTGGCCCATTCGTTGCTGCTGCTGTGCCTGGTAGCGTGCGGTGGGCGAGGCATTGGCATTCTGCGGTATTCCACCCGCTGCCGTTGTACCAGGAGGCGGACTGTTGACAGGCTTGGATCCACCGCAGCCGGCAATTATTAACGAGGCAGCCGCTAAACTGCCAATCGTCACGATCCATTTCACCCGCGAAAATGTACGCTTCATGATCTAGTACGCCGAACCAAATTGGTAAGCGCCCGCCACGTAGATGTTAACATACCAGTTAACGCTACCCTTTGGCATCGATTTCACATGGCCGTCACCGAAAAGGAAGTTGCTGGTGCCATTGTGACGGTACCGGGGCATCATGCTGCAGCCATTCCAGTTTGCATAGGAGGGATAGTTGTTGCTGGCAACGTAATCGCAATCATGAGTTGGCAGAGTATCCAGGTGGTCGGGATATGCATAGTTATTCGCAGCGGTGCCACCGCCCTGCGCTGTCCAGTTACCTTCCCAGGTTTGAAACTGCAGCCAGCTCGAGTTCCCGTCATTCTCGCCCTTCTCGCATACAGCGATAGTTTGCGATGGGGTATCTAACGTCGCCAGTGTTACAGCATGGGGCGTTCCGTAGGGCCATCCATCCTGAAAAAGCGAGTAGTTTGCACCGTAAACGCCCGGTTGCGGCACAGGCATTGATGGACAGGTCCATATTCCACCGGCGCCACTATACTTGTTGTCGTAGGCATACTTGTTACCGTTTTTTATATACGGTCCAACCATGTCATACCAACGAACCTCGTTACCAGAGCCGTCATTGTAATGCAGCATGGGGAATGTCTCATCGTAGTCCTGTACATACATCATCACTCCAAGGCCAATCTGCTTTTCGTTAGAAACGCAGGTGATTTGACGGGCCTTTTCACGTGCCTGAGCGAATACAGGGAAGAGAATGGCCGCAAGAATTGCAATAATAGCAATTACGACCAACAGTTCAATTAGTGTAAATCCCCGAGGTTTCATCTATGAAGTCCTTTCTATCACTCACTACCCGAGTTATGGTACAGCGGCAATAACGCCGTCCCTGTTACTGCTTCTCAACCACTGAATGCACGGCTGTCTTACTAAACGTAGATGCGCGGGGTATAAGGTGCGACCTTAACCGCACCTGTAATCCCTGTTTGTCTCCTCGTAGAGCGCGCAACAGAAGCCGTCCCGCCTCCTCTCCCATCTCTTCCACAGGTGGACGTACGGTGGTGAGGCCAAGAGTACAAGATCGTGAATCGTCATCAAATCCCACAAGGCCGAAATCAGTTCCACAGGCAAGTCCTGCATGAGCGGCAGATTCAATGACTACATAGGCAATGTCATCGTTTGGAGCAATGATCCCAGTTCGAATAAGGGGCTCGTTCCGAAGCTGCTCCATGAGTGTAGGTAGCATCTCGCGCACGCTCTCTGTGCTGGCCTTAACGAGATACGGTGATCTATTGTTTTCGTGCGGAAATAGCTGCAGTATTCTCTGTGATGCGCGGGAGTGACGCAGCGCACTCCTCACACCTTCCACGCGTTCATCTAGCCATTGTTCCTCGAATGGCCTCAACATCACTATTCGATCATAGCCGCTGCGTAGCAAATGGGTTGCGGCCTGATACCCTGCGTAGCGGTTGTCGTAATAGACCTGTGCTAATGGGGGCGGAATTTCGTGCCAAGAGAGGTAGACAACCGGTATCTCCTCAATATTTACAGCACTAAGCACTTCGTCCGACATATCCCGTGAGTCACATAGGCCAACTACCGCAATGGCGCTTACACCCATGGTGCGCAGTTCCGCAATGGCAGCCGGCATGGAAACTGCGTTGCCGTCATCGAAGCCGCGGGTATAAGGTCCTAAGCTAGCCGGGTATCTGTCAAAAAAATAGGAGGATCCGCCTGCCGCCGAAAAGGCCTGCTCAAGGGCACGAATGGCCAATCGTGCCCACATGCTACCCACATCGGCAGAGGCCGACGGATCGATTAGCGCAGTGGATACAATCCCCAGGCGTAACTCACTGGTAAACGTTGCGCCTGTTGAACTATGCACTACCGCCGTAGATGGGTCAGGCGCACCACTGATGTTTGCATGAGCCACCGCGAGATCCGAGGTACGAACGGTCTGTGCAACGAACGTGCCTTTGCGGTCTACGGTTTCCAACAGGCCCTCGGTTATGAGGTTCGATATTGCTTGTTGCACCGTGGACAGGGCTACGGCATATTCCCTCGCCAGGTTGTGGCGACTGGCCAACATGGCACCCGGTGCGAGTGCGCCAGAAAGTATTCGGCTGCGTATATCGTTTTCAACTCGCTGATAAGCTGGCGCCCGGCTTATCTTGTTGTCATCGGCCATTTGTAACCCCGTCTATGCTAGCTGCTGTCATAACAGAAAAGATACAACTATATCGATACAGACATTATACGCACACAGGTTGTTCTTGTCAAGCAAATTGGCTGCACGAACTTTGCAATTGTACGCTCAGTGCGTGCAGAGCATTGAAGTAATAATCAGCGTCATCAAGTAATGTAAGAATCGCAGCAATCACTTATTTTGCAGGAGCCTTGTACCCAGCCTCAAAGGCTGAAATACTTGCAATCCTAAAGTACAATCCTCGCGCGCTACAGTGGGGTTTACTATAATGTGGTTAGAATAATGGTGAGGTACCTCGCTTACAATGTTTGCAGTAGTTTATGGAGGAGATTTGGGAACAGTAATAGAAGATTGGATTGAGCTCAAACGATGTCTCGATGACCACGTAATGCACAACCAGACGGTAGTTTCCACGAATGGCGTGTTCGATATACTACACGTAGGGCATGTGCGGGTGCTTCAGAGCGCACGAAGCTTGGGTGACCTGTTGGTAGTGGGCATTAATAGCGATGCGTCTGTAAAGAGGCTAAAGGGTTCTGCACGGCCGTTTGTTCCTCAGAATGAGCGAGCCGAGGTTCTTGCGGCACTGGCGTGCGTTTCCTATGTCACGATCTTTAATGAAGATACACCCATAGAGATGCTGAGGGTACTTAAGCCCATGATACACACCAAAGGGGGTGACTACCAGGTGGAGACCATGCCGGAGACCCCTGTAATGCGCGAGTGGGGTGGAAAGGTCGTGTCACTTCCGTTCGTTCCGGGGAAGAGTACAACGCGCCTGGCGCAACTAATCGAATTGGCAGGAAAAAAACCGTCATGAGAATTCTGGTTACAGGCGCGAACGGAATGCTTGGCATAGACCTCTGCAACGTATTGAGCGATGCCGGCCACATCGTAACTCGGACGGATATCAACGTTCGTCCAGGTTTAGAGACTGCAGCATGGGTGCCGCTAGACATTACCGATGCCATGGCGGTGCAGACTGCCGTAGAGTCATGCAAAGCCGAAGCAGTTATTCATCCCGCGGCATTCACGAACGTGGACGGGTGCGAAAAGGACCCCGACACCGCATTTAGGATTAACGCGCTGGGAACGTGGTGTGTCGCTGCCGCTTGCGCAAAACTCCAGATACCGATTACCTACATAAGTACTGACTTTGTATTTGACGGAACAAAAACAACACCTTACACAGAATTTGATCCGGTAAACCCGATCAACCACTATGGCGCAAGTAAATTGGCAGGTGAACGCATCGTGGAGAGGCTTTGTTATCGCCATTTCATTGTGCGAACACAGTGGTTGAACGGCGCGTATGGCCGAAGTTTTGCATCTATAATGCTCGACCTTGCTAAAACGCGCACCGAATGGGAAGTTGTAGGCGATCAGATTGGAAGCCCCACGTTTACATTAGATCTTGCACGAACAATTACAGCGCTTCAATCCAGCAGTTTATACGGAACCTACCATGTGGCGAATCGCGGTGAATGTTCCTGGCATACGTTTGCAACAACAATCCTGCAGATGTCTGGCATTAAGGGGATTACACTTCACCCTATACCTGCCAGCCAGTGGCCATCTCCCACCCGAAGGCCCGCGTATTCCACACTGCGCCGTTACAGCCTAGAGCTGCAGGGCCGCGACGATCTGCGCCCATGGCAGGAGGCACTGGAAGAGTTCCTTAAACACCGAACAGACATTAGTGGGCCCGGGTAAAGGCTTTACAACAGCAAAGCCGAGTTTCGAACTATTACATTGCTCTGCCTCACCTTCTGTGGCAGAAGCATACGAGGACATTTACATTGCCTAAGATCACCTTCATTGGCGCGGGAAGTACTGTTTTCGCCAAAAACTTAATGGGCGATATTCTCTCATTTCCCGAGCTTGCGGATTCGCATATCAGCTTGATGGATATAGATGGCGATCGTCTCAGCACTTCTGCGGTAGTTGCCCACAAAGTCGCGGCTGCAGTTGGCGCTCGTCCTACAATTACAACGCATACCGATCGCCGAGAGGCCCTGGAAGGTGCCGACTACGCCATCAATATGATTCAGGTTGCTGGCTACAAACCTGGGACTGTAACGGACTTTGAGATACCCAAGAAATACGGCCTGCGACAAACGATAGCCGATACGCTGGGTATTGGCGGTATTATGCGCGCCTTGCGAACCATCCCCGTCATGCTTTCCATGGTAAAGGATATGGAGGAGGTTGCTGCAAAAGGAATTACGTTCCTTAACTACGTAAACCCTATGGCGATGAACACCTGGGCAGTCTCGCGGGCTAGTAAGGTGCCAGTGGTTGGGCTTTGCCATAGTGTGCAGGGCACAGCAGAGCAGCTTGCACATGATATTGGCGTTCCTATCGGCGAGATAAACTATCTGTGCGCGGGAATTAACCACATGGCGTTCTACACCAAGTTTGAGCGCAACGGTGAAGACCTTTATCCGCTAATTCGGCAGGTAGTAGCGGAAGGGCGAGTTCCAAACTGGAATCGAGTACGCTATGAAATGTTGACGCGGCTCGGTTATTTCGTAACGGAGTCCTCAGAGCACTTTGCTGAGTACTGTCCATATTTCATCAAGTCTGGCCACCCCGAGCTAATCGACAGATTCAACGTTCCCCTTGACGAGTATATTCGCCGATGCGAAAACCAGTTGGCTGGCTGGCACAAGATGAAA
This sequence comes from Chthonomonadaceae bacterium, assembly GCA_027450145.1. Classification (GTDB taxonomy): domain Bacteria; phylum Armatimonadota; class Chthonomonadetes; order Chthonomonadales; family Chthonomonadaceae; genus JAJZFK01. The sequence continues at coordinate 27,462 of DAIDKH010000040.1, forward strand.
GCAGAATATGAGGGCGAGGCACCCATCGAAGTTCATCGCAGTCATGAATACGGCTCCCTTATCATTCACTCATTGGAAACCGGACAACCCCGAGTCGTGTACGGCAATGTGCCTAACCGCGGGCTTATTGATAACTTGCCCCAAGACTGCTGTGTTGAGGTGCCAGTTCTGGTTGACAAATCAGGGTTGCAACCAACACATATCGGGGCTCTGCCGCCGCAGCTCGCAGCACTCATGCAGACAAACATTAACGTTCAGGCACTCACGGTTGAGGCCGCGTTAACCGGCAAGAAGGAACATGTCTATCATGCCGCAATGATGGATCCGCATACAGCAGCCGAATTAACTCTGGATGACATATTCGCTATGGTTGACGAGCTCATCGAGGCTCACGGAAGTTACATACCGGAGCTTCATTAACTGCGCTATCTTGACTCATCGACGTGGCGGGCACACATCACACGGCGCATTGTTGTATCAACAGCACAATCTTTATTTAATTAGCATTATGATTGAAAGATACAATGCCGTCCGTCATTAAGCAATTGAGAACCTGCTTAGCTGACCTAACATTTTAACTAATGCAAGGTCAGCTACGCAATAACCAACACAAAAATACTCGATTGGTACAGCTTAGCCCAAGTTTTGGTATTTTATGACTTATTAGTGGAGGCTACGTGTATGACGAATAAATGTGGCGTCGCACCCAAGGACACGATTACCAATATCATCCTGTTCTTTATCATTGTCCTCCTCGTTGTGTACGTTGCAGAACATCAGGCTGAACGAAGGTTCCTATCCGCCCAGAGTACCTTTAGTGCTCCGATTGTATTCGGGCGTTCCAAGGCACTAATAACGCCAACTAGCCCAGTCGTTGCTCCTCTCATTCGTGCCGCGCGAATTGAGCGCGCAGACCTGCGAAAATTGACTTACACAAATCGAAAAATCATGCGGCTAGTTCTGACCGGAAGGCCATATGATGTCGCCATAAATCGACGGTTGTTACACGCGATACCCCACAACGCCCCGTTCTCACTACGAGCGAATAATATTTCCTTTCAGTGGTTAAAGCGATTGGTCAAGCGTGCTAACCCTGGCGAGACGACAATGACGTTCTTCGACGAACCAGTTCGGTTGTCCAGTGCTCACAACGGCTATACCGTGAGTATCTGTCTCTCTGGATTGACATATTTGAACGCGGTCGGTAATGCCACTCCTACCTTAGTGGAAGCGGCATTGAAGCGATATTCGTTTCTAAATGAAGGGCTGCCTCACTAGATGTACCATTACTTTGGAGAATTTCGTCCGATCACCCAATAGATTGAAATATCTGCGAGGCAGGAGTCTACATAGAATAGCTTCTGACCAGCGAGCAGAACGACTTCGGACCGTTGACTTGTACTAGCCTCAGTTGAGGCCGGTGTGTAGGAGAAAACAGCGTGAAATCCGCACCACTTAATGGAAAAGCCGTCGTAGCCTACCTAGGGTTAGCTGCCCTGTTAATCGCCGTGGTAGGTGCGTCGTGGTGGTTGAAGCCGGCCAACAAGCCACAAAAAACTATGGGGCTTCCTCTATTTAAGTACCGGTTTGACGGGGCTAGTCCTGGGGACCCGCCAGTGCAGCAGCTTGTTATTGCTGCTGGTACCATGCGAACGCGGCTTAGGCTGTTGGCTAAAAACAGGAAGCCAGCAATGCTTAAGCTACTCGATCCACAGTCAAGCGAGACTGCCAGCCTCGCAAGCATGCTCAAGAGACTTCCTTCAACACCGCCTGTGCGAATGTCCGCCGACGGTCTCGCTTTTCGTTGGTTGCCACGGGCATCGCGAACCGCTGACTATTCCGCAACCGGTAGCGTTACCTTACATCATAAGGGTGCCGAAATCAAATCAGACGCGAGCACCGCGTATAAGGAAGGTGAAGGAAGGGATCTCGCATTAGCCATCTCATTAAACCAGGGGTATTTGCACTCTATAGTGTATCTCAGCGGCCGCGTGTATCTATACCAGGAAAATGAAAAGGCGCCAGGAAAGCACGACCTACAGGTCTACCATCGATATCGATTTCTAACTAGTGACCCAGCCGCGAAGCGATTCCCCATGACGCGCAACGCCGCAGTACTTCTGGGTCCCATTAGGCCGATTGGCTTTCCAGAATCCATTCCGAAGCAGGTTGGCGCATCTCCCCTGCATACGCCTCCATTAAGTGCAAAGCCTCCGCGGTAGGCAGGACGCGTTCAACCTTGTCGATCGGGCACGGCATCCATTCCACATGCCCCATCAATCTGCACATAAGCGGGCGAACGGAATAAATCATACACGACTCGGTTTCCATGTCAAAGTACCGACACATTGCAACAGTAACACCATCACCAAGGTCAACCGTTTTGTCCTGATGTTCGACTCGTCGCAATGCCTCAAGTTCGTCACCGGATAGTGTCTCAATGTGCCTGGAAACTGCGGCCCATTCGGTTGGTGCAAAAGGCACCTCGCTTGAGCAGCGTAAACTGCATTTTCTGCAGCCGTTGCAAGGACTGAAGTTAAGCTTTGTTGTGACCGCGAGATAGAGAGGCTCACTCAACTTTGCATCCAGTCCAAAAGGCCTGGTCCGCAGGAAAGCGCGGAGTCTACCATAGCCTCCAAATCGGCCTCACGTCCCTGTTTTAAGAGTTGGGTAAAGCTTGATTGGCCTAGACGTTCTTCCACCATTCTTGTAGTAGCATCGATCAACAAACGCTCTCTGGGCGTTCGAGCGTTGGGGCTGGCTTCTGTCCGCAGGCTTGCCGCGCCAAATAGCTGGGCAGCAACTGCCAGTTCACCGGTATGGGCAGCAAGTACAGCAATTATGTAAAATGACCAGGCATAACTGCCAATGGCGCCTACTTGCCTCCTTATCCGCAGCGACTCACGCGCATGGCGCCAGGCATCTGTTGTTCTACCTAGAGTTATCTCCGCGGCAGCGAGGTTGTTAAGACAGACGGCGGTGGCGAGTGGATTGCCTATTTGGCGCCATTCAGCCAGGGCGTGATGCAGCAAATTTGCTGCGGCATCGTCCTGATGGTCGTTCCACAAAGCCTGCGCCAAATTCATTCGATTGGCGGGTAGACGTTGGTCCGAGCTAGATGTTTTCTGTGCGGTTAGCTGCTGTACGCTGTCTTCCAGAAGTGTAATGGCTTCCGCCGTATTCCCGGCAAAGGTCATGATTACGCCTAAATTACCCTGTGCACTGAGCGCAGAATAGGCCCTATCAACCTGGCGATATATATCTAGCGAGCGCCTCATCAGTGCCTCAGCAACGTCATAGGCCTCACAATGCACTGCCAGTGAGGCCCCTTCAGATAAGACCTCCGCTAGCAGCTTGTCTTCTGCGCGCTGGCTCTGTTGGGCTACCTCAATTTGAGCGTTAATCCATCGCCGGGCCTCCTGTACCATTCCACGGTTTAACCAGTAAATGGTAAGCGCCGATGCCAGATTAAGTCCATAGTCCTGATGCTGTGGCTGAAGCCCCAACATGAGGGCACGGCGAAGGTTTGGAAGTTCCTCGTCAATCTCGGCGAACCAGGAAGACGTTTTAGGTCCATAGGCCAAATTATAGTTTTTGTCTATCCATTGCGAATACCACTGGAGATGTCTCTTCTCCGCTTCTGCACGCATTCCGCTCTGTTCCAGCCGCTGCTGAGCGAATACCTGAACAGTTTCGAGAAGGTTGTATCGTTCGTCTCTGGGTTCATAATTCACCATGGATTTGTCGACGAGCATTGCAAGTCCATCGACAACGTCCAGGCTATCGATCTCGTCGTCAGTACAAATAGACTCAACAGCAGTAAGCGTGAAGCCTCCTTGAAACACTGCCAGTCGGTTTAGTAGTACCTGCTCGCGTTTTCCTAGAAGGCCGTAGCTCCAATCCACAAGCGCATAAAGCGTGCGATGATGTGGAGTGGAGGGTTCCTCAGGCGCCGCCAGGAGCTGGAACCTGCGATCCATCTCTCTATCCAGTTCACGAATAGATAACTCGGACAGGCGCGCGGCTGCAAGCTCAATTGCAAGCGGAATGCCGTCAAGGCGCCTGCACACGGAGACGATTGCCGCGTTTGTCTCTACCGACTCGAGCTGCAGGCGATGCTGTGCGTGGGCTCGGTCGATGAGAAGGCGGCAGGCATCAAACCCTAGCACAGCTTCCCTGTCCCATATGTCCCGGGTTGGCGGTAGTTGCAAGGTAGAGACCGAAAATATCTGTTCACCAGGTAGACCGAGGGACTCTCTACTTGTACAAAGTACAGACACCCCACAGCACTGCTGCATGATACGATCAATCAAAACGGCGGCTTCGTCCTTAAGGTGCTCGCAATTGTCAACTATCATAAGCACTTCCTGATTCCGCAACGCCTTCATGAGAGCAGTCTCATACGTTTCAGTGAGGGTAGGCACAACGCCAAATGCCGTGGCAAAGATCTGCGAAAGAAACTCGGCATCGTGCAACGAGGCCAGTGAGACCATGCGCACACCGTGGGCAAACCAATCTGCATTCTGCATGGCGCTCTGAAGCGCCAACCTCGTTTTACCAACACCACCAAACCCTACAAGAGTTACCAGGTTCTGAGTTCCACTTTTTCGGAATCGCTGCTGAAGCTCGGCTAATTCAGATGCGCGTCCAATAAACGTGGAGGTGTGGACGGGTAGACTGAGCGACGCTGGCAACACCGTGACAACTGGCGGGAATACGTGCCCAAGAAGGTCGTGGCTAACCTGCCACACCTCCTCAGGTGGTGAAAGATCGCGAAGCCGCACCGAACCCAGCGATGTTACTCGAAACCCATCGGGAAGCGATGCGCGTAAATCCAGGATATCGAGGCCAGCGGCCAGAATTTGGCCTCCGTTTGCAGCGCGAACGAGGCGCGACAGAAGATTTATTGTTCTACCCATGCTCTGCAGGCCAGTAGAGGCTTCTGTTGCACGAAAGATTGCCATGCGCAGAGAAATAGAGGCCGTAAATTCTTCCGTGAGGCCTTCCCTAGCGCGCATCATGCACTGTGCCTGCACGGCCGCCTCTGCAGCATCCGCTGCGGACTTAAATGCCGCGCAGATACCATCTCCCAACGTGTGCAGAATGGTACCGCCATGGGCCCGCACGGCCTCCTCAAGCCGCGAGTCGTGCCAATGCAGCACACCCTCCATGAGCGCAGGGAACTGCTCCCAGTGGCGGCTGCTGCCTACCATATCCGTATAAAGATAGTGTTGACTGTCGTCTACCATTGGTCAGGAACTCATTGGTTCCTGATGAAACTCCTCGCCATCGTGCGTGAATACGGTTGGTTTATCGTCAACTATCGTTTGCAAGTGAACCGGCCGCCCCCAAATTTGAGCGATATAACGAAGCGTTCGGGCGCTATAATCCTCATCCAGCGGTTTGCCATCAAACGCATGCACTAGCAGCAGTTCACCACGACGCAGGTAATCGCCATCCTCAACGTCTATTATCGGTATGCCAAAGTTGGTCATACCGTCCAGTATGGTATCGCGCACGTGGCGCCAATCCTTGTCGGTAACAACCCAGGCAGGTTCGCCGTTCACCTCCTGCTTGCGGTAGGTATACATATCCAGCCGGTGAACAAGCCCTTGAGTAAGATATTTTCGCAGGAACGAGACATCGTTATCATCTCGGCGAACGTCAAAAATTTTGCGCGTTCCTTCCCCCGTCGGGCGGGTTAACGGCTCATCCTGCCAATCAGTCTCGTCAAAATCCACATCGGGATCACCGTTCCACCTGCGTTCTATATCTCTAAACATATTGTATCCCACGTAGTATGGATTAATGGACATAGACGAACCGGGTGACAGCACCGAAGAGTGAAGTTTACGGAATTCTAGATGCTCTTCTGCGGTAAGCGGAAGATTGGTGAGAATACGCTCGTGCCAAAATGAGGCCCATCCCTCGTTCATGATCTTCGTTCTCATTTGAGGAATGAAATAGATCATCTCCTCGCGGATCATGTTGATAACGTCGCGCTGCCAACGCGCAAGGTCTGGCGCATAGTCGCGCAAAAAGCCCAAAAGGTCACGATCAGGCTGAGGAGGGTTCTTCCTCGTGCTGGGCACGGCCGGCCCTTCCGGTGCGGTGGTGAGGTACCACAGATCATCGAACTCGGTTGAGGCAGGCGCCTTGCTAGCCACCACCTCTTCGTCGCTGCGGCTCTCTTTCTTTTTACCAAACGAAGCCGTAAGGCCGGTATCGAAGTGATACTCTATTGAAAGTACTGCATCGAGAAATGCTTCCACTTTATCCCGACCAAACTCGTCCTCATACTTTCGAATACGGTTAGAGTGCAGCCGCACCTTTTCAATCATGTGCCGATCGGTTTGATCGAAGTAGACGTTGTTTTTAAAAAAGTCGTTGTGCCCAAGTACATGCGCAATCACGAATTTGTGAGACAACATAGAGTTGCTGTCCATAAGGAAAGCCTGGCACGGGTTCGTATTGAATACGATTTCGTAGATTTTCGCCATGCCGTACTCGTACATGGTCTTTTGTTGATGGTAATCGCGACCAAACGTCCAGTGCGAAAACCGGGCGGGAAGACCATAACTACCCAGTTCGTAGATGATGTAGTCTGGCACGACTTCGAAGTTCGTGGGGTAGCAATCGAGACCGTAATCCACTGCGGCCTGTGTAATGATGTCAATCCATCGGCGAAGTTCGGTTTGGTCAGTTAGGTTCATCTCACCCTCCCTCACGCTCAAAATAGGCAGAACGTGACCCTCTACACGCCATTATTGGCAATGGAAGCTGCCATTTAGTATCAATACCATACGACTGACCGTTGAACGGTGTTTGCCACGTGGAACCGACACTACCATCTTATCGTAAATTGACAATAGGATACTAAAGTGGTATCATGATAGTGTCAATAATTACGGCATCAACATTAGGTTAAAAAGCATATTTGCGGAGGATTTACACATGGGCAAAGCAGTGGGCATCGACCTGGGCACCACAAACTCAGTCGTGTCTGTGATTGAGGGAGGCGAACCTACCGTTATCGCCAATGCCGAGGGCAGCCGGCTGACACCTTCTGTTGTTGGTTTCAACAAGAGTGGTGAGCGACTGGTTGGGGCCAATGCGAAAAGGCAGGCGATTATTCATCCAGATCGCACCATCATTAGCATCAAACGAAAAGTGGGCACTTCCGAGAAGGTTACGATCGACTCCAAGAGTTATTCACCGGAAGAGATTTCCGCAATGATTCTGCAGAAGCTTAAGGCCGATGCCGAAGCGTACCTGGGGCAGCCTGTTACTGAGGCGGTCATTACCGTACCGGCCTACTTCAACGATGCTCAGCGTACGGCAACCAAAAACGCAGGTGAAATTGCCGGGCTCAAGGTCCTGCGCATCATTAACGAGCCGACGGCAGCAGCGCTTGCCTACGGTCTCGACAAAAAACATGAAGAGAAGGTTCTTGTTTTCGACCTTGGCGGTGGTACCTTCGACGTTACAGTCCTTGAGATTGGCAAAACCGAGGACGGTGGTACCGTTCTCGAAGTTTTATCGACCAGCGGCGACACCCACCTGGGCGGTGACGACTGGGATCAGCGGATCGTAGATTATGTTGCCGACGAGTTCAAAAAAGAGACATCTATCGACCTACGGAAAGATAGGCAGGCCCTTCAGCGGGTTCGAGAGGCCGCGGAAAAGGCAAAGATTGAGCTTAGTAGCGTTACGCAGACAAACATCAATCTGCCCTTCGTCTCCAGCACGCCAGATGGTCCAGTTCACCTGGATGTTAACCTGACTCGCGCCCGTTTTGAGGAGATCACGCGCGACCTGGTGGATCGTTGCGCAAAGCCCTTCGAGGCCGCTCTTCGAGATGCGAAACTGTCTGCAGGTCAGGTAGATGAGATTGTACTCGTTGGTGGTTCTACGCGAATGCCGATGATACAGGATCTTGTACGCAAGCTGGGAGGCGGTAAGGAACCCAACAAAACTGTCAACCCCGACGAGGTTGTCGCTGTTGGCGCTGCCGTACAGGCAGGTGTACTTTCTGGTGATGCGGGTTCTGCGGGTACAAACATCCTCTTGCTGGATGTAACGCCCCTCTCTCTTGGTATTGAGACACTGGGCGGAGTAATGACAAAGCTCATTGAGCGCAACACCACGATCCCAACTCGAAAGAGTGACGTATTTAGTACGGCAGAGGATGGCCAGAGCAGCGTACATGTGAAAGTATTCCAGGGTGAGCGCGAGATCGCTGCGCACAACAAAATGCTGGGCGACTTCCAGCTTACCGGTCTTCCACCGGCACCGCGCGGTGTACCGCAGATTGAGGTTGCGTTCGACATAGACGCTAACGGCATCGTGAGCGTGTCTGCCAAGGATAAGGGTACCGGCCGAGAACAAAAGATCACGATTACCGGCTCTAGCAACCTTAACAAGGATGAGGTAGAGCGCATGGTGCGCGAAGCCGCAATGCATGCCGAAGAGGATAAGAAACAGAAGGAAATCGCCGAGGCAAGGAACCGTGCAGAGTCGATGATCTATCAGACCGAGAAGACGATTAAAGACCTGCAGGATAAGGTGCCATCTGACCTGAAGCTGGATGTGGAAAACCACATCACCAACCTTCGCGCGGCGCTTAACAACTCGGCACCGGTTGAAGAGTTGACGCCACTCATTGAGGCACTGGAACAGAGCACGTACAAACTCTCGGAGATTCTGTACCAGCAGACCGCAGCAGAAGGCGCCGGCAGCCCGGACGGTACTGCGCCGCAGGATGAGCACACGTCAGCACCAGATGACACAGTGCTCGACACCGAGTTCAAGTAAACGCAATACCGTGCTTCGCAGGAGAAGTACCTGTGAAAGGGCTTCTCCTGCTCTTTATTTGTGTGCGGGGAGATTACTGCAGTGAGCGGAATGGACTACTACAAAATCCTGGGGGTAGACCGAAAGGCGTCGGACGAGGATATTAAAAAAGCCTACCGACGCAAGGCGCGAGAGTGCCATCCTGATCTTAACCCTCACAACAAAACTGCAGAGGACCAATTTAAACGCATTCAGGAAGCGTACGACGTGCTGTCGGATCCCGACAAGCGCAGCAAATTCGACAGGTATGGGGAATTCTGGCAGCAGGCCGGTATGGGTGCACCACCGCCGCCGCCACGGGGAGCTTCCGGTTCACGACAGGCTCAGGCTCCCGGCTTTATAGACTTAGATAACCTGGGCAACCTGGGTATGGACGACATATTCAGCATGTTCTCAGGTGGGCGCTCAACACGCGCGCAGAGCCATAGTCCTTTTGGTTCCGGTTCGGCGTCTCCCGCAGAGGATGTCGCCTTCAGTGTGGACATCACGTTAGAGGAAGCCTACCGGGGCGTTCACAAAACGCTAAACCTTACCGTCGAGGACGTGTGTCCCACCTGTAAGGGGACAGGTTTCAAAAAGCCGGCGGGCCGCTCTGGATCTCAGGAGCGCTGTACCCACTGTAAAGGCACCGGCCGCCTGGAGACCCCCAGAACTATACAACTTAATGCGCCCGCTGGCGCCTGGGACGGTATGAGGAGCCGGCACCAGGGAGCTGGCCCAATGGATGTAAATCACAAGCGCGCTGATCTATACGTTGTCCTGCAGGTGCTTCCACATCCCAAATTCGACCGGAATCCTGAAAATCAGGATCTTCAGTTTGAAATGAACGTACCGTACACAGTAGCCGCCCTGGGTGGCGAAGTGACCGTTGAGACGCTGGATGGCCAGAAGCGGCAGCTGGTCGTTCCGCCAGGTATTCAAACAGGACAGAAACTGCGAATGGCAGGACAGGGCATGCCAGGTTTGCGTGAACGGCCAAGAGGCGACATGTACGCGCAAGTACGGGTCGTCGTGCCTAAAGATCTGCAGCCGCGGGAGATGCAGCTGCTGCGTGAGATTGCCGCGATTAGGGGTGACGCCGTAAAACAGTGAGGCACACAACCTCATGGATAACGGCACGCCGTGAGTTGTTGGCTCATGGCCGGAGGAGTTGATTGATGGCTGCGCATGATAGAACTGAACCAGTCTATATGATAGGGGTTGTGGCTGAGCTAACCCATATGCACGCTCAGACCATCAGGCTATATGAACGGTTGGGTCTGGTAACGCCGCAGCGCCGCAATAAAAACCGGCTATATTCTGAAACTGATGTGGAGCGACTTCGAAGAATTAGACGCCTGACGCAGGAGATGGGCGTAAATCTGGCTGGCGTACAGGTTATACTTGATCTGCTTGAGCGCCTGGAGCAACTTCAGGTTGAGCGTGATACCCTTCATCAGCGAAGCCAATTCATAGAGGATAGAATACGGGAGTTTATGGCGCAGAATGGTGGGCAGTTTCCCTGACTCACTACGTTAGAACCGCTGCCGCCGGGCCCCGATGCTCCTGAACTTCTCTCCGCTCCCCTGCCCGGCTCCATTCTAAAGCTGCTCTCGCCGGCTCCCATCATCCTGGGCCCAATTGAGGAGCCGGACGCGGCAGTCAAACCTAAAAAACGCAGCCGCAAAACGACGTTGTAACATACGCAATGGAACCGTGTTGCTTGCTTAGGAGTCGCCCTCTGTTTATCGATAGCCGCAATCGTAAAGCAATGCGGCTATGATTGGTTTCGCTGCTTTCGCATGCAGGGCGGGTCTGTGTTGTCGCCCTGCGCTACAGCAACTGCAGTGCGCGACCTAAGCCGCCTTGTAATATGGCCTGAGGCACTGCACGTTAACAACCTGCTGTGGAGGATTTGCGGGACGCGCGAAGTAGAAGCCCTGCAGATAATCTGCTCCTGCATCCACGCACACCCGTACCTGTTCCGGCGTCTCCAGCCCCTCCATAATCACCTGAATGCCCAGATCTTTCGCGATCTTTACGACATGGTGTAGTTCTGCTTGAACTGCCTCGTCGTGTACGGCATTCACCACGATGTCACGATCTATTTTCACAAAATCTGGATGCAGCTCACGAAGATACTCGATCGAAGTGTGTCCAGCTCCCATATCGTCCACGGCCGTACACACCCCACGCGACCTGTAGTAGTCGAGAACCAACTTGAGATGGGCCATGTCGTTAATGCGCTCGGTTTCAACAATTTCGAAAACCAGAGAATTAAGGTTAACGTCGTACTCACTGGCCGCGCGCATCGTCGTTCTCAGGCATACCTCGGGATCATAGATAGTGTTAGGCAGGAAATTGATGAAAAACCTCTGGTTGGTAGTGCGATAGGGTGCGGCATTTCGGATAGCGCATTCCCTCGCCCGTTGATCTAGTTGGTGCTGCAAATGAAGCTTTTCACATGCCTCAATGATGGGCCACGCGCCAATAACCTCGTCGGTGCCGGGCTTGCGAGCACGCAGCAACATTTCGTACGCGAAAACCGATCCGTCCTTTGTGCTCACAATGGGATGCAGCATACTAAAAAGCTGATCATTCGAGAGTACCGGGCGTACCCATTCGTATTTCATGCGCTCAAGAAAATGCGAAAGGGGCCGGCAGCGTGCTGCGGCGCGCACCAGTGTCTTCTCCGTGACCTCGTCATTGATCACTGCGGCGCCAACTGACCGTTGGGTAATCTCACTCAAGTCGTTCGAGAGCGCGTTTGCTACGGCTTCCGGGCTAGCATTAACCAGGATTGAGCCGGAGGTGTGTTTGGTAAAGGACAGCAGTTTTGCCGTCAACACGTTCTCAACGACGGCCTCCGCGTCGTGATCATAGGGCATGAGAAGCAGCGAGGACTTCTCTCCCCAGGGCGCTGGTGGCACTATGTCGCACAGAGCGCAACCCTCGGCGGTAGCAGCGCATACGCCCGGCGGCTTCACATTCGTTCGTCTACACTCGTGCACAATCGTATATCTCCCTGGCGGTATTGTAGCGATAGTTAAGGCGCGCAGGTTCACGAAAACGAAATACACACCAGCAAAACCGTAACGCGCGTTAAAGATAGTCGGCAGAAACCGTCTCAGGCTTAATACATGGAATTACCGCAAATTGCAACACTTCGAGGCAGGCGCACGGGTTTTTGAACACTGAGTGAGGGTTGATATGCTTTGAAAGAGCGGATGGCGTTACAAACCTGCGAGATCACCGAGGAAGAGCCCATCACTCTGTGGTCTCGGATTTTCCATAGTATGCCGTCAAATACGCGAGGGCCGGAAACCTGTATACCTGACGAGGTGTTAGCAGCGTCCTACTAACTCCGGCAGTGGTTCATCAAATAGCTCACGAACACGCGAGCATGCATCGCTCTCACACTGAAGAGTTCGGTGCATGCTCATCGTGATAAACCGACTTCAACCAGCCATTGTGACTCGCGTAGGCCATTTCGACCAGGGACGGGGGTTACACCTGTGGCAGCCACACGCGCATAGGACCTGCTTCGCGGTTCGCCCACGCGTAGTAAGGCACAAGCACCACCTCTGCGGGTACGGCGGGTTCAGATCGGCGGACATCGCTGTAGAGAGGCTCGTTAGCCGACGGCTTCGGTACCACCGCTGCCGTTACTGATAGGGTGGCAACGCCTTCCAGTCCGCTGTTTGTGCTATTCACCTGGACGACCGCATTGGCAGGCAGGCGCAATGTGCGCACATCGTGCAGCGGTTGATCCACCTGTTCGGCGCAATAGACCACGGCGCCGCGTTGTATGGCCGTTTGGTGGTAGTTTGAGCTCACATAGGGGTGAGAGGTTAGCAGCTGAACTGTTTGCGGTAGATGGAGGTCTATGGTATCGCCACACGCCGCCTGAACGTCGACGTAGGCTCCGGCATCTACCTCACGTGTAACTCCCTGGTGCGTGATTTTCGCCCCTGTAGCCCATACAGGAATCCGCAAGGCAAGAGTAACGGTGCCGTTAGCCTCCACCACGCGAATGGCGACATCCGGCTGCCAGGGCATGTCTGCTTTCACGGCTAGCTTTACACTGCCTTCGCCATCGGGTACTTCCACGTCCATATCGGCGTACATATGCAGCCACAGCTTGCCACTGCCCTCTGAGGCAAAGTAGCCCGGCAGTTGGGCAAGCAGACGCGCTACGTTTGGCGGACAGCACGCGCACCCAAACCAGGCGCTTCGCCGGTGTGTACCATCGTTCTCCAGCGGATTTTCGTAGAAGTAGTGCTCGCCATCCAGGGCCAGCCCGGGCAGCACCGCGTTGATGATCGTATGCTCCATTACGTCGGCAAACCGATGCTCCCCGGTAAGGTGCAGCATTCTAAACTGCCACATGACACTGCCTATTGCCGCACAGGTCTCCGTATATGCTCGGTCATTTGGCAATTCGTATTTTGCGCCAAAGGCCTCGCCCTCGTAACGCGAACCGGCGCCGCCCGTAACGTACATCTGGCTTCCCACGAAACTCTGCCAGAGGTT
>DAIDKH010000041.1 GCA_027450145.1 Chthonomonadaceae bacterium
CCACCGGAACACATCACGGTATTCGAAGTGGTTCAAGCTGTCGATCCAATCAAGCGGATTACATACTGTCCCTTAGGTTTGGCAGCCCATGGAACCCACCTCTGTCCACTTCACCGTAGAATGGACGAGGCGATTGAGTCGGTAGAATGCTCATTTCGTGCGACCACGCTTGCCGAGGTGATAAATGAACCGTCGTCTAGCAGGCCCCTGGGGGATCTATTTGGGGAATTAACTCGAGCGAATGCAGAATAGGGCTGCCCTGCGAATAATTAAGTTAGGCTCTAGCGAAGACGGTTACACCGCAGCTAAATGGGTTATGGCTACCAACATCAATGTAAACCAGACAGAGTAGCATGTCTCCTGTAATCCAACTCGCTTTAGTGGTGGGAGTTTTGGGCTCAATTGCCTGTATCCCCAGGCAGATCGAATGATCGCAGGCAGGTAGGCTAAGCATAGCAGTAATCTTGCCGGCACACTGTGGAATTGCAAGCTGGCGATTATAACAGCAGCTGCCAGGAACCCATTGTATAGATTGTTCTGTATACCGCACTTTAGTTTTGCCGCACTATCCCACGATTTCTTCATCTTGACGGCGGCCAACCACATTTTTACGTAGAACACTCCGCTGCTGTAATAGGCCACGCAGGCGAGCCACAACAAGGCAATCTTACCATCAATATGACCTGTAGCTGCCACGTAGGCTGCGGGTGCCGTAAGCGTTAGTGCCGCTACACCAACGATTTCACCCCATTGCGATCTGTCCAGGCGCCTGCGACCGCTAAATCTAAGAAGGGCACTGTGAATACCAAAGAGGCTCAGCGCCAATAGGCCAACTACCACCAGTGGAATGACAACAGAGGATGCAAGCAGCATGACGCCAAAGATAGTCGCCGCTAAAGCATAGATACCCGCCCAACGCCTTATTTGGGGTGTTGATCTGCCTCTAATAAGCAACGAAGCGGCTTCACGCCCCAGAAATATTGATGTTACGGTGGCGAACGTCAGCAGCCCTGCAACAAGATCATTCCTAGCCGCTGCCACTAAGCCAAGAACCATTGGCGCATAGAGAATGACCCATGCGCCATGTTCCTTGGGTAATGGTGGTGGTCCCAATTGCGGGCTTATTGGCTGCTCAACTTTAAGGGGTGCCTTGGTCATGGAATGTTCTCAGGTGCGGGTAGGTGTGGCGTTATTTTCCAGATCCATGGCCCTTGAAAACAGGATGTTGTTTTCCTTGTGCACATGTCGGTGAGTATCGGTTTCCAGTGCGTTCAGACCGTCAAGCATAGCCAAATAAGTATTACATGCCCCACTGGGTCGCGTAAAATTGTCGGTTAGCCTTCTAATATCTTCCAGTGCTCTGCCAGTTGAGTCGTGCTCTGTTTCCATCGCCACGATAGGGTACCGCACAGATGGCAAATGCGCAGTGACTCCAAGGTCGCTCATCTCTTCCAGTTGCCTGATAAGCGGGAACAAGACCATCTCTTCTTTTGCAATGTGGGCCTCAAATTCTACTCTTAGCACCGCAAATATCTCGCGTACCTCGTAAAGGTGCGTAAATCGCTGTCCGTGGGCGTTGCAAACTTTCTCAATAATTGCCGAAAGGCGAGGCATGCTCCAGCGCACATAAGCATGATGAGTGGAGACGATGTGATCTGCCAATACAGAAAGAGGCACCTCGTTCCAGTCAGGTTCTGGAAATGCGATCGAGCGTGATGTGCAGCTTTCCAGGTCCGCAACAACAGCCTCAAGAGCAATTCCTTTCTCGGCGCAAGCCTGATGCAGTGGTTTACGGCCACCGCAGCAATAGTCAAGGCCCCAGCGTTCAAACACTGACGATCGTGCGGGCTGCTCTACCATCAATTGCCCTACGGTTGCCTGCTGGTCAATTGTCGTCATTGGTAATCTCCTTGCATCGTACGTGAGTTAATTGGATAAAAGTATCCATATATCTATTATATGCTTAAACTCCGTTCATGACAAGGGATGTTTGGAGTAGATTTGTCCTCCATTTGGTTGATTTTGTACACTGGTGTTTTTCCCAGCGGGCGCATACGTAGGTTGCGTCTACGTTTGAGGTCATTGTTTTGCCTTTAGGACTTGTAGACTTGACTGTAGAAGTGGTAACTGCCATAATAATTGTTGTGATCTACTTTGCACTGCGAGCAAACGCTCGCTTGGGAGACCAATGATAAACCTGGAGGCCTCGCGCGTATTGGTTGGCACAACCCAGGGCGACGCAATCTGGCGTCGCCCGGCGATACACTCGTGCCCAGTGTGATGCCTCGGTGACATTTAAGCCAGGTTGCCGCCATCGTCCGTACGAAAATGGACGATGGCTTTTTATTTGGGAGTGAGAAATCATGGATACAAACTATTCCGATCCGCTTTACATGCTTCGGCACAGTACGGCCCATTTGCTTGCGCAGGCTGCAGGTGAACTATTCCCCGGCGTAAAGTTCGCAATAGGGCCACCCATTGAAGATGGCTTTTATTACGACTTTGAATTTCCTGCGCCCATTAAAGAAGATGACCTGCCAGCAATGCAAGAGAAAATGGTGGAGATCAGTAAGCGTAGGCTGCCAATCACCCGGGAAGTGATGAGTCGCGAGGCGGCACGTGAGCATGAACAAAAGCGCAATCAACCCTACAAAGTTGCCTTGATTGATGATCTACCTGATGGCGAAGAGATATCATTTTATAGGCAGGGTGACTTTATCGACCTTTGTCGTGGCCCACACGTAGCAGATACCGGTGTACTCCAATATTTTCGGCTCATGCATATAGCCGGTGCGTATTGGCGAGGCAGCGAAAAGAATACCATGCTTACGCGAATCTACGGCACCGCATGGCCGAGTAAAGAGGAGCTCGAAGACTACCTGTACAGGCTGGAAGAAGCCAAAAAGCGGGATCATAAGGTGCTGGGTCGAGAGCTTGGGCTCTTTATGTTCTCTCATGACGTGGGACCGGGATTACCATTATGGCTGCCAAAGGGTGCCACATTGCGAGACACGCTCGTCGATTTTATGAAAAGCGAGCAATTGAAGCGCGGATATCAGGGTGTAGTGACACCGCACATTGGCAATGCGCGGCTCTATGAACGTAGCGGGCACCTAAAGAATTACAATTCAAAGATGTTTCCTCTCATGACCGATGCTGATGAGGGCGAAACCTATGTTCTTAAGCCTATGAATTGTCCGCATCACATTATGATTTATGCCAATGAACTGCGTTCGTATCGCGATCTCCCGGTTAGATTGGCGGAGTTTGGAACGGTGTACCGTTACGAGCAGAGCGGTGAGTTAGCGGGCATGCTGCGCGTGCGAGGGTTCACTCAGGACGATAGCCATCTTTTCGTAACTCCGGGGCAGCTGAAGGAGGAGTTCAAGGGCGTTGTTGACCTTATGCTATTCACGTTAAAGCGCCTTGGTCTAGATGATTACCGCGTACGCATTGGGGTTCGCGATCCTGCTGACGATAAATATATTGGCACCGACGAAAACTGGAGTGCAGCGGAGGAGGCGATACTAGCGGCTGTGCAGGAGCTAGGTATGGCCTACGAGGTATCTAAAGGGGACGCAGCATTTTATGGTCCTAAATTGGACTTAATGGTGCGCGATGCGTTAAGACGTGAATGGCAGATGGGTACGGTGCAAGTAGATTATAATCTTCCTGAACGGTTTGAGCTTGAATATATTGATGAACAAGGACAACGGCAGCGGCCCATCATGATTCATCGTGCGCCATTTGGTTCGTTAGACCGTATGATCGGGCTTTTAGTAGAGCAGTATGCCGGAGCATTTCCGTTTTGGCTTGCGCCAGTGCAACTTTGTATTATCCCGATCGCCGACAGGCACGTGGAATATGCAACTGCACTACGCGATGAACTTCGTACCTCCGGCTTTAGGGTGGATGTCGATGGCCGTAATGAGAAGATGGGCAAGCGAATACGCGAAGCAGAGATGCAGAAGATACCGGTCATGTTGGTGTGTGGAGACCGGGACGTAGAAGCAGGCACCGTGAGCGTTCGCCGTCGCGGTGAAGGTGACCTTGGCGCCAAAAACAGGCAGGAGCTTCTAGATTATCTCAGGAGCCTTCTTCCGTCCAGTTAACCGTCGGTGCTGCAAACGCCGCAATTGGGAACTCGTCTGCCTTTTTGCGGCGTTAGTCATACAACGCGACAGATGCGTTGGGGAGCCTGCTTTTGGTACCGGCAGCCGATCGGCACAGTAACAAACAGACACATAAATTGAGGATGGCTCGTCTCTCTTTTTGTACGAGCCTAATTTTAGTTTGTGCCAAGCTGGTGCTGGCAATCATCAGTGGCTCCGTCAGTATCTTTTCAGAGGCGCTGCACTCTGGTGCCGATCTTTTTGCATCTGGCGTGTCGTACTTCTCCGTGCGGTTTTCAAATACGCCCCCGGATAGCCGGCATCCATATGGACACGGGAAGGTCGAAAGTCTCTCCGCCTTGTTCGAGTCTGTTCTCATTTTTGTCGGTGCTGCCCTGGTTTTGGCTGGCGCCATAACGAGATTTAAACATCCTCACGTGCCGCATGTTACGGGGTTGCGCGCGGGCATGGGGCTGATGGCGGTGTCGTGCATAGTTAATATAGTGCTTTCGGTAGCTCTAAAACGCACCGCTCGTCGCGACAGATCTCCAGCAATGGATGCTGATGCCCAGCACCTGGCCGCCGATGCGTTCACGTCTGCAGGCGTATTTGCCGGGCTCATCATGATTAGGCTTACTGGGTGGGGCTGGTGGGATCCAACTATAGGTTGCGTGGTTGCAACAGGGATGATCGTGACTGGTGCGAAGCTATTTCGCGATGCCGTGCAGCCATTGATGGACTCACGCCTACCGGAAGCAGATGAAGCTCGTATACTGGACGTATTGAACCACGATGAGCGAGTGCTGGGGTATCATAAATTGCGGACGAGATGGTCTGGACCTATGCGCGAGGCAGATGTCCATGTACAAATTGAGGATATGGTCACCCTTCTAGACGCGCATACACTCACTGAGGAGCTAGAAGACAAGATACGCTCTAGCCTCCCGGGGATTCACATTAGTATCCATATTGAACCGTTTCATGCAGAAATGCGCCACCAGCGCGAAGCACTGGCCGAAGCCAATTTAGAAAAAAGCAGCTCCGGCAACACTGAGAGGAAAAAGCGTTAATGCAGACAGTTCTGTTGATCGCAGTACGTCCTGGTACTATGCGCACTCTGCATTCGGTGCTTTGTGGTGGCACGCTCGTTATTTGGATAGGCGCGATGCTTATGCTGCTGCACGGCAGACGGTACTACCAGAAGCTTACAGAACTTACTACGTGGTCGAATACTGTCGAATCATTACCACGTCTCAGCATTCTTGTACCGGCGTGCAACGAGGCTTCGACCATTGAGGAGGCGATGCGCAGCATCCTGTCACTTGACTATCCCGACCTTGAAATAATTGCCGTTAATGACAGGTCAACTGACGATACTGGCTTAATACTGGAGCGGCTCGCGAGGCTCAATCCTGTCCTAAAGGTGCTGCACGTTTCTGCCCTTCCTTCCGGTTGGCTTGGTAAAAACCATGCACTGCAGGTGGCAGCCAATGAGGCGACGGGTGAGTGGCTATTGTTTACAGACGCCGACGTAGTTTTTGAATGCGATGCGCTTCGCAGGGCGGTTAGCTATGCCGCGCGTGCCAATATTGACCACCTGGTTATTACTCCGCGCTGTGATACTCGCGATTTTTGGGAGCGCCTGTTTGTAAGTTATTTTGGCCTAATGTTCTGGTTTCGAAGCCGTGCGTGGACCGCGTCGGATCCACGTCGAAGCGCATATGTGGGCCTTGGTGCATTCAATATGGTTCGCACCCGTGCCTACAAGGCATTTGGCGGTCATAGGGCGCTACCTATGGAAGTAGTAGACGACGTTAAACTGGGCAAGATTATTAAGCAAAACGGCTATAAAACTCAGTTGTTAGATGGCAGTGATCTAATCTCGGTTCGATGGGTCGTGGGCCTTCCTGGTGTGATCAACAGCCTTGCGAAAAACGCCTTTGCAGGTTTCGATTACAGCCTACCCGCGGCGATTGGTGGGATTATCGCGCTTGCATATACCGGCGTTTATCCGCTCGTGGCTCTACTTTTGCCGGGACACCACACCAGGCTCATGGCCCTCGCGGTACTTGCAATCATGGTCATAGGGGCGCGGGCGGTACGAAGCCTTTCTGGTGCCGATATGCTTTACGGTCTTGCATATCCGTTGGCATCAATATTGCTCATGTACATAATTGCTCGTGCGACATGGTTTGCATATCGCCAAAATGGAATAGTGTGGCGTGGCACTCTATATTCGCTCGACGAGTTGCGGCGGGGTGTTGTGTAAAGCTCCGATGAAAGACGACAATTCCAGCATTACAAATCTGTTAGAGACCGAACAGCGCAACGAGCGCACACAGAATATGGATGCATTGGACACCGATGCTCTGGTGCGTCTGCTTTTTGAAGAGACAGTCGATGTTCGCAATGCAATTGAAAGCACTCTACCTCGCTTAACGGAGTTAATATCTGTAGTTGCAGGCTCTATAAACAACGGTGGGCGGTTGATCTATATTGGTGCTGGAACGAGCGGGCGTTTAGGTGTGCTCGATGCGAGCGAGTGTGCTCCTACATTTTCAGTTCCGGCTGGCACGGTTCTTGGGTTGATTGCGGGAGGAAATTCCGCGCTTACTGAGGCTGTAGAGGGTGCAGAGGATGATGAAACCGCAGGTAGCGATAGCGTCTTAAACCTGAATGTTAATTC
This sequence comes from Chthonomonadaceae bacterium, assembly GCA_027450145.1. Taxonomy (GTDB): domain Bacteria; phylum Armatimonadota; class Chthonomonadetes; order Chthonomonadales; family Chthonomonadaceae; genus JAJZFK01. The sequence goes on from DAIDKH010000041.1 coordinate 6,799, forward strand.
TAAAGACGTGTTAATTGGTATCGCAAGCAGCGGTAAAACCCCTTATGTTATGGGCGCATTAAAACGGGCGAGAATGTTAGGAGCGACAACAGCCGTAATTGTAAATGTAAATGAGTCGCCGCTGAGGGCTTATGCAGATTTCTATATTGCAGCTATAACCGGGCCTGAGCCGTTAACTGGTTCCACCCGAATGCGCGCTGGTACAGCGCAAAAGCTCATTCTTAACCTCATTTCCACCTCGGTCATGGTAAAGAATGGGCGAGTATTTGGCAACCTTATGGTTGATGTTCATGCGTCTAACGTAAAGCTCCGAGATAGAGCAGTTCGCATTGTAGCAGCAGCGGCACACGTTACGCATTCCGATGCGCAGAAGGCACTGGGGCTGTGCAACTGGCGATGTAAACCCGCGATCATCATGCTCGCAGCCGGTATTTCCGCGCACGGTGCCGAAACCGCATTGAACGCACATGGCGGAAACATTCGAGCATGCTTGCACTCTATACTAGGGGATGCTGCAGCCCAGCTGTGATTTATTTCACAGTATATTGACGAAAATGTGAAGTTTACGGTATTCGAGAAACAACGAATTATGGAACAAGATTACTTGGCAATCAACAGTAGGGCCGTGGGATCTAACCCATCATGGAGAAGTAATTAATGGAAGCTGGCAGCGCGCAACCTGAGAAGAGTTCCGCTCCCGTACGTCGTCGAACCGCAAGGCCCGGTCCTGTAGTTGCTCCGCCCCCCATCCCGCGGACGCGGTTGGTAATCATGGCTGCCGCAATACTCATTGTAGGTGTGGGGATAGGTGGTGTGATTGAGAGGCAGAGGCACAAGTCGCAGGATATTGTGGCCGTAGTGAACGGAAACATTATACGTAAGCAATTTTTCTACCATCGTCTCGAACAGACTGCGGGCGTACCAGTGATTCGATCTCTAGTTGACGATCAGATGATTCTTGCCTACGCTAAGTCGCTCAATCTACTTCCTTCGGATAAGTTGGTAGATGCGGCTGTTAAGGACGTAACGGTTAATCCCAATTTCCTGAAGCAGCTTCAGCAAAAATTTGAGACACCGGACGAACTGAAGTATGACCTTCGTGTGCAGCTTGCCAAGGCTGCTGTGCTATCTAAGGGTGCACCCGTTACCGATGCTCAGATGCAGGCATATTACTATAAAAATGCCGATCCACACACTCCTAACGCACTTTTCTATCACCCTGAGCAAGCAAATATTGCTATCATAGTCACTTCCACAAGTAAGGCGGCATATGATGCGCAACATGACTTGCTGCTAGGTGTATCATTTTCCGACGTTGCACACAAATACAGTGTGGACTCGAGCGCCGCCAATGGAGGGCTGCTCAAGGCGCCAGTCCTGCAGGGAGGACCTGCGGCCAAGATACCTGGTCTACTCCCCTTAGTGTTTGGAACTCCGATTGGCCAAACAACCACTCCACATGAGTTTGTAATCAACGGGACTCCCAGCTGGTGGATCATTAGAGTACTGGATCACGAGAATACCCATACAGATCCCTTTAACCTTGTGCGAGAACAGTGTCGCATTGGCGTTATGATGAGCAGAGTAACCGCAAGTTCACAGCTATCTGTAGACCGCGCATTTAACGAGTGGAAGAAGAAGAATATTACTGCGCAGGCATTCTGGCCGCAGTATAGCTCAACAATTGCGGCAATGACAGGAGGCAGTTAGGCGCTACCCCTGTCATTTATACGGGATTGTTGAATATTTCACAGCGAAGTGTTGACTAATTGCGATATTATAGATGTGTGTGGTGCGTGAGAGGATTTAGTGGCGGCCAGGGCGCGGCTAGATTAAAAGAGTTTCACATAAAAGTGTTAACTTGGCATGAAACTTGCAACATTGTGATGTGTGTATACCCTGGCATGGGGAACCCGGCTCATTCGTCGGTCCGCCACGTGCAAAAGTATAATTGTGTAAATTTGTGCTCATGAATATGAGGAGGAAATCAGTGAACCTATCTCGAGTTTCTCGGCTAGTAGCAGTGGGAGCTGCAGCTGCCGCACTTACCGCGATGGCTGGCGGCTCTGCTTTTGCAGCCCAGCATTCGCTGGCGTTTGCCGGCGGCGTCTTCAATTACAGCGGCGGCACCCTTTCTGCTTCGGCCACAACCGTTGGGCTGACGTATGATGGAAGCGTTGTTACAACCAACATTCCTTACACCCTGGACTTCACCGGTATGCTCACCGGTGGTGGCACCCACAACGGCACCCTGACCGGCATCTCCTTCGACATTAAGGACGATCACGGTAACACGGTGTTCGCGGGTACCGGCAGCACATCTTCGTTCTTCGTCAGCGGTAACTCCGCCAGCATTCTTGGCAACTTCACCACCACCACCGCCACCTCACCGGTAGCGGGCATGGTTCCGGGTGGTTCCTACAGCATCGGTCTTTCTGGTTGGAATGGTGTGACCACCAGCGGTAGTGGCGCTGGCGGTACCTTCACCACCTCCGTGCCAGAGGCTGGCACATCGGCTGGTATGGCTGGCCTGCTCATCGGCGGTGGTCTGCTTGGCCTTCGCCGACGCCGCAAATAGGCTGCTCACAGGGAGAGGCTAGCCTCTCGTCGTGAAACAAACGAGGTGCTGTGGAAATTACCACAGCGCCTCGTTTTTTTGTGTTTGTCACTGTGAACAAGTTGATGGTCGTTGGCTCCGCCAATAGGTTGAAATCGGCAAGATTCTGGTATTTCACGCTCAAATAAATCCAAAGTTTAAAAAGTTGGCACGTTTAATGCATATTCTAATTCAAGGGCACAAACATTAAAATTCGTAGCTTTCTGCGTGGTGCCTCATGGTAAAAGTATCTCTTAATTCAGTTTGTTTTGTAATGTATGGGGGTAATCATGAACAGACATCGATTGTTGGCGGGTCTATTTGTCGGCGGTTTAACTTCAATTGGCCTTGCTTTATCCGCAGGCTCTGCCAGTGCTACCGTTCACTCGTTATCGTTTTCAGGTGAAGTGTTTCAGTATGCTGCGGGTGTTCTTAGTTCCACTAATGCAACGGTTCTGCTGTCATACGACCACAATCCGCTGCCAAATAGCACCCACAACTACACGTTGGATCTAAGCGGGAATCTATCTGGTGGCGGTAATTCCAATGGTCTATTGACAGGCATGCATTTTCAATTCAAGGACAACAATACCGTCATATTCTCTGGGACGGAAGCAGCGCCTGTGCAGTTCCATGTTGTAGGTAACTCTGCCGCGCTACTTGGCCAATATACCAATGGGGTAGCAATTAGTCCCGTTGCAGGCATGGCTCCCAGCGGTTCGTTTAGCATTGGCCTTTCTGGGTGGAATGGCATCACTACGTCGGGAAGTGGCTCTGGTGGAACTTTTACAGTTGTGCCGGAGGCTGGTTCCTCGGCAGCAATGGCCCTTCTCATCGCAGGAGGATGTGTTGTGGGTTTGCGAAACAGACGCAAATAATGTGATAGTGTCCAAAGGTTATTCCCGAGGCAGTAGGGACGGCCTGGCTTCGTTACTGTCCTCGGGGTGCCCGTGCAATATGTGCCATGGATGGCAGTTCCTCTTTGAGCAAAACATGCGTAATCCCGCGACATAAATTGAGATCTTTTAGCAGCAATCCCTTTAGTTTGTAAGTGCAAATGCAGCGACATACCGCTTAGAGCGACAGCATATGCGGACTACGAATTGAGTACTTGGGCTATTCTACAGTGGGTAACCAGCACGATTACTTGCCACGCCACACCAAGTAATTATGCAAGTTGGCACACTTTCTGCACAAGCTCTTTATGGGCACATATAAAATTGTAATCGCTCCCTGCCCGGTGCCTCTGCGTATAGAATAGATCTCGGATAATCAGTTAATTTGTTTGTAAAGTTAAGGGGAAGAATATGAAAAGACATCGAATTTTGACGGGTTTCATCGTCGGTGTTTTGGCTTCAATAAGTCTGTTGATGGCTGCTGGGGCTGCAAACGCGGCTGTCCACTCACTCTCGTTTTCTGGCGAAGTGTTTAACTATAGTGGTGGTGTCCTGTCTTCTACAAACTCCACCGTTTTGCTGTCGTACGACCATAGTCCGGTTACCGTTGGGACACCCTATACACTCGATCTTACGGGTACTCTATCGGGCGGCGGAAACGCAAACGGTTTGCTCACGAATATGGTCTTTACGTTTAAGGATGGCGGGGGAAACACCGTATTCACAGGGAGCGAGGCAGGCCCAGCAGAATTTCACATTGTTGGAAATTCGGCAGCGATTCTGGGAAACTATATCGGCAACTCTACCAACCCAATACCTGGCCTGGATCCCGGCGGATCGTTCTCTATAGGGCTGTCAGGCTGGAACGGCATCACCACCTCCGGTAGTGGCTCTGGTGGTACGTTCACCACTGCGGTACCAGAGGCGGGCTCTTCAACTGCAATGGCTCTCCTGGTTGTTGGCGGATGCATTGTAGGTGTGCGCAACAGACGAAGATAACTGGTTAAATTGCGGTACGTCTACCCGTAAAGCAGTTGTGTATCAGCTGCTTTACGGACAACTTGTAAACTAACGCAGTGGGCAGGTTGCGATCTTGGTAAATTTGAATTCTATCGACGCTGCACATATTGGTCACAGTGCGCTGCTTACCAATCTAACGGTGCTCGCCGTATGGCGTTTACCTGCGACATCGGCTAAAGTTGTGGTGATCTACAACAGAATGTCGAACCGAATTGGTTGACGTGGTGAGTAGACAAACATCAATCTAGTAAATATGCAGGTTGGCATAGTAAATGCGAACCATTCATTTAAGCACAATTACTATGTTGTAATTGATGAGTACGAGGAAGTAGCACTGCAATTTCGGTCTCTGGTTTAATGCTAGGAGAACTAACGTGAACGCAACTCGACTTATTACTGGTTTCTTTCTGTGCGCAATAACCTCTGTATGCTTTCTCATGTCTGCTCCGGCTTATGCAAGTGGTCATTCTCTTTCATTCGCTGGTGGGCTTTTTAATTACAGCAGCGGAACATTTTCCAGCACGGGCTCTACCATCGTTCTATCCTCCGACGGATCTCTGGTGGCTACAGGTAGTCCGTACACGCTCGATTTTATTGGGATGCTCACGGGAGGTGGCAACACAAACGGCGTGCTCTCCAATGTAGTGTTCGATATCAAGAATTCTAGTGGTACAACGGTGTTTGCAGGACAGGACGCCTCTCCTGCGATGTTTGTGGTATCTGGTCAATCGGCCGCGGTGCTGGGTTCATTCACCACCACGACGGCGCTGTCGCCGGTTGCAGGAGTGACTCCTGGAGGTTCTTTTGCTATCGCCTTATCTGGGTGGAATGGCGTTACGACATCTGGTAGCGGGTCGGGGGGGACGTTCTCTACGCCTGTACCAGAGGCTGCCTCGTCCGCGGCAATGGCCTTGTTGCTTGTAGGTGGAACACTCGCAGGTATTCGACGTAAGGGCAGGTAACAGTAGCGGTCGTGCGATATCCTCGGACAAGGCGCCAGTAATTAGCTGGCGCCTTGTTTACGTCTCACCATCATCTCGTGAAGTTGCTGAACTCTGGCTAACGAGTAGCAAAATGGAGACAGCCAACTAGCACAAATAGGGTCAACTGTGACGTTGTAATAGTGTACCGCTTTCGAATATGGCGTACTTGTACAAGAAATGCCACTAGTTCGCATCTTCCCGCAGGAATTCGCAATGTAGACGGCGCATAAAGATTTGCATGAACTACAATGTGCGAGAGGACGGTCGAACATGGCGAACTTGCGACTTGGGATTATTGGCACAGGTGGTATTTCACGAGGGCACATTGAGAGACTAAGCGCTCTTAATGGCGTGACAATCACGGCCATTTGTGATATAAAACCTGACCACATGCAGCGTACTGTGGACAGGTTCAGTATTCTGGCAGATGCCAGGCGTTTCGAAGACCACAAAGAGCTGCTTGGCGCCGGAATTACTGACGGCGTTGTGATCTGTACACCTCATACCACACACTTCGACCAGATTATGAATAGTCTGTCTGCCGGGCAGCACGTTCTCAGCGAGAAACCACTGGTATGCACCGTAAAAGATGCTCATCAGGTGTTGGACGCTGAAAAGAAGAGCGGTAAAGTGCTTGTCCTCAACTATCAACGTCATTACCAACCGGAGTTTCTCTACATTCGCGATGCTATTGCCTCGGGAAAATATGGCCCTGTGCAATTCGTTCAGGGATTGCAGGGGCAGGAGTGGCTTAAGAATTGTGCAAATAGCTGGCGACACGATCCAGCATTAAGCGGCGGCGGACAATTGAATGACTCCGGGTCGCACATGCTAGCGGTTCTGCTCTTTGTTACGGGCCTCGCCGTTGCAAGTGTGGGAGCGTTCATCGACAATATGACGGTACCTGTTGACATTAACTCAGCGCTATCCATTAAGTTCGTTGGGGGCGCACAGGGAAACGTCTCCGTTGTGGGTAACGCTACCAGATTCCATGAGGACATAACCATTTGGTGTGATCGTGGCATCTTTTTCATGCGAAACGGCAGCCTTGAGGTGGCAGACGAACATGGTAAGCTCTTTAAGCCGGCACCGGAGGATCTACCTGCGGGCAGCAATCCAGACGTCAATTTCGTGAATGCAATTCTTCACAATGAGCCGATCGGTTCGCCCGCAATTTGGGGATTGCGAGTAATCGAACTTACGGAGGCCGCGTGGAAATCGGCAGATACTGGTGCGATTGCAACAGTATAGGATAGTAATATCGTTGGCAAGTGCACCCGATAGCCAGATGGGCCCGTACTACCTATTAGGGGTTGCGTGAGGTAGAATTTATAGCGAATGAACACCGATTACTGCGGATTTCGCACAAATAAACAGTCGCCTCAAGCGGGTTGGGCACAGGTAATGCCGCTGCACCGAATGCCGGTGCTAATAAAGACATCTGCCCTCATCGCCTTTGGAGTTTGGGTATCTCACGGAGTGGTGACCAGCTCGCATGCGCTGGTCACCATGTTTCTGGGCGCACTTTTATGGGCAGCGCTATATGGGATTAATGAGTGGAGTGACCTGCGGCTAGAGGCCGGAGTGGCTATGCCGAATAGCTATGCGCTCCTGCTGGGGGTGGCAGCGGGCATTACGACCGTTGCGGCGGGCCTCATATCCTGGAAGGTGGGTGTGCTTTTCGGTGGCATGGTTGTCAGCCAGGTTCTCTACTGCATACCGCCTTTTCGTGCGAAGCGATACTGGTACTCGGCACTAGTTCTTAGCGGCGGAATTAATCCAATGCTGCGGCTGGAGGCGGGGGCGGCCCTAGGTCTACATAGTGTTCCATTCCAGCTGATCGTAGTATTTATCTTGCTGCACATGGGCGCTGCTGTGCGATCACGATGCCTTTTGCGCCAGCGGGATCGTAAGCTAGGATACGCAGTAGCGCCGCCCAAAACAGAGTGGTTCGGCATAGCTGTAACCATCCTTGGGCTATCAGGTTCGTTTTTGGTGTGCTACCTCCAAATTGTGCCCCGTTTTCTGGCGCTGTTCGTTGCACTCGCTTCTGGATTCGCAGTTTATTCCTGGTCAAGCGAAGATCGCAACTTGGGCCAGCTACGACGGGCATGGTTGTGGTTTGCCGTGCTGGCCGTTATTTTCGTTGCCTTCCTCGCATTTAGAGCCTAAAATTAAGGATTGAGCTGCTCTAATTGAGGTAGCGTAAATAAGCCGTCCTTTCGCACAAGCTTGCCGTCGAAATAGATTTCCCCACCGCCATACTCAGGACGCTGGATACAAACCATGTCCCAGTGGATTTGACTGCGGTTACCGTTATCGGCCTCTTCATAGGCTTGACCTGGGGTAAGATGAAAACTTCCTGCGATCTTTTCGTCAAATAGAATGTCCTTCATAGGGTGGAGTACCTTAGGGTTGAAACCTAATGACCATTCCCCAATGTATCTGGCGCCTTCGTCTGCATCCAGTATGTCATTCAGCTTATCGGTAGCCGCTCCGGCAGTTGCTTCCTCTATTCGCCCATTACGAAACGTAAGCTTAATGTTACTAAATACTGTGCCGCGGTACAGTGTATCGCAGTTGTACTGCACTGTGCCATTGACCGACTCGCGAACGGGGCATGTAAACATTTCGCCATCGGGAATGTTGCGTTCACCGGCACACCCAATTGCACCGATACCCTCTTTACTGAAGGTTAGATCGGTACCGGGGCCAGTTATGTGCACCGTTTTAGTATAATCCATGAGCTCGCGAAGCGGCTCCATAGAGCGAGCCATCAACTTGTAATCAACTGCGGCACAGGCGTCAAAATAAAAATCCTCAAACTGCTCGGTACTCATTCCTGCAGCCTGCGCCATGCTGGAATGCGGCCAGCGCAGTACTACCCACTTTGTGCTTGGCACCCGAACCCCAGAATGTACGGGATGCATCCAGTACTTTTCATAGAGCGCCAGCTTCTCAGCTGGAAGGTCGCTGAATTCGCTGATGTTGTGAGAACCTCGTATTCCTACGTAGCACTGCATCTGCTTCATTCGCGCTAGCTCCAACTCGCCAATCAGGGTCATTTGGTCGACAGTGGCAGAATTTATGAGCGCATGAATAACTGGCTGGTGGTATGTCGATACTAGTGGCAGACCACCCTTGGATGAGATTTCACTAATTAAAACTCGCGTGAACTCTACTGGAATATCGAATGCCTCGATTAGGACACGCTCTCCAGGTGAAACTTGCATAGAGTGTTCAACGAGCAATCTTGCAAGTGTGGCAAATCGCGGGTCTTTCATTGCTTTTGTCCTTGGTGGTACATGGATTATTCATTCCGCCATAGCACAATGGCCAGGCACCATTCAACTTGTGAAGGTGCCTGGTGTCGATTTGCGGAATTACGGTCTTATTTGTTGAACAGAGTTACCACGCTGTTATACAGTTCAACCGGAACCGTGCGGAGCGTTCCGACGGCCTTGTCAATGTCTACCGCTACAATATCACCTCCGCGGGTGGCAACCATCTTGCCAAAGTCCCTCTCGTGAACGCACTGTGCAGCGCGAATACCCAGACGAGTTGCGAGGACCCTGTCGAAAGCGCTGGGGGCACCACCGCGTTGAATGTGACCCGTTACTGCTGACCTTGTCTCCAGTCCTGTGCGCTTTTCGATCTCCTTCGCGAGCCATTCACCTACGTTGCGCTCACCCAGAATCACGTGGCCAAAGGCGTCGAGCTTTTTATCTGACTCGTCCAGGTCCGGCAGTTCAACACCTTCCGATGCTACGATCAATGCATACCCTTTACGGTCGTGTGCCTTTTTAACCTGGGCACACATGGCTTCAACATCCAGTGGAATCTCAGGAAGCAGTATGTAATCAGCGCCCGCTGAAATGCCAGTGTGAAGTGCGACCCAGCCAGCGTGTCTGCCCATCACTTCCAAAACAATGGCGCGGCTGTGCGATCGCGCAGTGTCACGAAGCCTATCGGCTGCATCTACGTTGACTTGTACCGCACTGTCGAAACCGAATGTATAGTCAGTTTCGCTAAGGTCGTTGTCCATCGTTTTGGGTATACCGACAGTAGGAAAGCCATCCTTGAAGAGCTTGCTAGCAACGCCAAGCGTGTCTTCGCCGCCTAGCGCGGCCACTGCGTCCAGACCAAATTTCTTAAAATTTTCCTTAACTGCCTGTAGTTGCGCAGGATCCTTGTATGGGTTAGTGCGTGATGACCGTAAATCTGTGCCGCCCTGTCGGATGAGCTCCTCTACACCAGCAACTGTGAGCGGCTGATCATCAATGATGCCCTGAACCAGTCCCTTCCAACCATAGCGAATGCCATGAACCTTAAAGCCGTAGTCCAGGCCGCGTAGCACAAAGCCTCTAATTGCCGGATTAAGGCCGGGGCAGTCTCCGCCGCCGGTCAGTATGCCGATCTTCATCTGTGAATCCTCCTTATCTCGTTGTCCTCATACTCTTATAGGCGTCGTTGCCGTCTAAATCTGTTGTAGTCTACCCGAAATTTGGCACCATGATTGTGCCCGGCAACAGGCATTGTGCCATCAAATTGTGCCGGGTGACTTGGCAGAAATGAAAGGGCGAATGCTCGTCACGGCTAAGCGGGTATAATCGACGTGAGGTTAACTGTATAGGCAGTCTAAACTAAAAAATTCGTTCGTTTCACAATCCAGGAGGCTCTCTTTGTATTTGCCCAGAATCAAGCGTGCTGCGGTAATTGCCGCGCTTCTGTTAGCTTTCATCCAGATGCCGGGACGCTCTGACGCACAGGTGCTAAATCCTGCGGTTCAACAGATAGGATCACTCTTCAGCATTGGTGGTTATTTCTTTACCTCATCCTCTGCTCGAGCTGCTTTTGGAAGCACGAAATTCTATTCAGAAGCCTCGTATTTCGGTAGACCAACCAACCTTGGCGCGCTAGAGGTCTCGGGTGGCGTTCAGATTGTGGGTGCGTCCGATCACTTCTTTCCGTTCACCGGTGGCAGCCGCCTAAGCCTCTACGGCCCGTCAGTACGTTTCAGCACTGCGCACCTTCGGAATCGTCTGCGACTCTCGTTCACGACAGGATACTATGTAACCTCAATCAGTACGATCTCTGGCCATAACGTAACCACCCTCGCGCCCTCATTTGAAATAGGCCTGTCACAACCACTTATTCGGTATGTTACGCTCATAGGTGGCTACAGATTTGGCGCAAACGTGGACCATATTGATACTAGTGGATTTTACTTTGGCCTGCGGCTATTCTAGGATGAGCCGGTATACAGGGGAGAGATTATAACGTGAAGATTGCGGACTTCCGAAGCGACACTGTTACCCGACCAACACAAGCAATGCGGGAAGTCATGTCAGCGGCTGATGTTGGTGACGACGTTTATGAGGATGACCCAACCGTTAACGAGCTTCAGAATGTTGCCGCCAACTTAACTGGTAAAGAATGCGCACTGTTTACCGCTAGCGGAACCATGAGCAACGCCATTGCCATGAAAGTGCACGCAAATCCTGGTGACCAGGTCTTAATGGATGAGGAATCTCACTCCATGGTTTATGAGGTGGGCCTTCCTGCTACTATTGCACAAGTGCTCACACGCCAATTTCATAGCGTCAACGGGGTTCCAGATACCGCGACGATTGCCGCTTGGCTCCATGCAGAGACGCTGCATACTCCACGCACCTCGCTAGTGATACTTGAGAATACTCACAACCGTGCGGGTGGCACTGTTATTCCCCTGGGAGTGTGCAAAGAGGTCTACGAGACGGCGAAAATGGATGGTGCAGCCGTGCACCTGGATGGCGCGCGTATCTTTAATGCGTCGGTGGCGAGCGGCAAAACCGTTAGGCAATATGCCGATTATGCCGATTCAATAACCTTCTGCCTTTCAAAGGGGCTGGGATGTCCTGTCGGATCCGTGCTGTGCGGATCGTCCGGCTTCATTACGCGTGCGCGACGCGTGCGTAAGATGCTGGGAGGGGGCATGCGGCAGGCAGGAATCTTGGCTGCTGCAGGGCTTTACGCGCTGAAGAACAACGTCTCCAGATTGGCCGATGACCATCGACGTGCTAAGCTGCTGGCGGGAGCGTTTCTGGACACGGCTACAATAAAACCCGTTGTAGTTAATCCCGAAACCAATATGGTCTATTTCAATACAAATCTACCAGCTCAGGAAGTATGTTCTCACCTTGCCGAGAACCACAACGTACTCTGCAACCCCACCGCTCTCCACACCCTACGCATGGTGACACATCTCGATATTGATGATGAAGCTATAGAGATGGCAATATCCGCGTTACGGGCGGTTTGTAAGTAACTGCAACCGCGGGAACTTATGGCATCGAATTCCCTGTTCTACTATCTTGAAAGCCGGACAATGCCAGGGATATTCTGGCATCCGTGCAGGAGACCACGAATACATGGCACGAGTAATTGGTAAAGCCCGACCTCAGCGCGGTAATACTGGCACCAATGTTTCCGAAGCGATCATCTTCCTGGTGTTGATAGGTGCAATTGTTGCGGGAGTCTATTACTACTTCTTTGTCTTCCGCAAATCTGCCAGCTACGCATTAGGCGAGTTTTTTGGAGACGTTTCAGCCGGTGATGCGAAATCTCAGTACGCCATGCTCGACGCTTCGGATAAGGCATACTGGCCAACTGAAAAGAAGTATTCCTCCGACACTGGCGTGCCACTGGCACACGGATATACAGAGCGCATTGAGAACGTTGCCATGAAGCCTCCCATTATTAAAGGGCCGGGTCTAGCGCTCATTGATACTACGCTTTCGGTTCGCAGTAATATGCAGCATGAGGCGCTCTATCAGGCCGGGAAAACAGACACCGCAAAAATTGCGTGTTTAATGCATCAGGATCCCAATGGTGCCTGGAAGCTTGTTCTCTCACGCTCCGATTTCCGGCAACTATTTAAAATCACTCCAAATGCGCCAAGTTCCAACTTCTAGTTGGTACTTTGAATTTGAAAGGCGGATGCACAATTGGTCATTTGTTCGAATTGCCAACATCCTGTAGACGAGACTGCCACCGATACCTGCCCAATTTGTAAGACTTCCCTGAATGCGAAAGCGGTTGCCGAGGATGCCCCTGCTGCGCCAGTAATGGCGCAGCCGATAATGACCACTGCTGCTACCAGCCCGGTTTCATCACTTCCTCCTCCTGCACCGGCTACCGGTGGGTTTACGAGGAAAATGACGCTAAGTGGGGAGTACATCGATGTACCCAACCCCACTAATCCCGTGGCAACTCGGCCAGGAACGGTACCACCGCCTACAGGGAACGGAGCCTCGCATCGCGGTGGGTCTGCCGCCCGCCCACGTAGCAAAGAGACGACGGCCTCGAAGAGCAGCTCTGGCACGGTTGCGTTGGTGTTGGTGCTCCTACTAATTGTGGGCTGTGTTGGAGGATACGTCTGGTGGATCCACCGAACTAACCCTCAATCGCAGGCCCAAAAGTATGTGGATGCTCTTAAGAGCCAGGATTGGAACACGGTATACTCTCTGACGGACTTCTCGACCCAGGACAAGCAAAAGTACCCAGACGCCACTAGTTTCTCTACGGCAATGAAATCAGCGCCGTTCCTCAGCGTCATACTCAAGTCGCTTTCAAGTGCCAGTATGACTGCGCAGCCGCCTACATCCAATGACGGTAGCACCGCTGTAGTACCGGTGAACCTAACGATATCGCTGGCGGGTCACACATTTAACCATAGTATTAACCTTAATATGGTAAACAAGGGCGGTTTCTGGATGGTGAAGCGTGCCCCGTCTATGGGAATGTAGGGCGCGTAGGGTTTATGTAACCTAAGAACCTCTTTGGCATAACTGGTCGCCAACATTCCGCTTTCCCGTTGCCGAAATTACACAATTGGGTGTTGTGATATGGACGGGCGATGCTGATATGGTATGCAGCATTACCAGGACGTCTCAACATTACCTTGAACGGCAGTATTGCCTTGGCAATCGAACCGCCTTGCCGTATTCCTGGCGGTTCGATTTAATTTGTATCCTTTGTTTCGCACCAAGTACCAGCAATCTATTTCGATCATCACCGTAATAGATCACCACTAAATACGCCGTTGAGGCGAACGGTAAGTTACTCAACCTCGTATTAAGCAAAGTGTGGGATAATATACGTAAGGGTTATGTGTCGTAGGCGGTAGACCGTTTAAGCTTGCGAACAAATCCTGCCCATCACTCATTGCGCATTGCGGTATCTCGAGTGGGTGTTGGCCAAGGGACTGAGGCAGTGCCTAGACAAACCATATTTGCGCGTAAGACTGCATCCCGCAACATCGTCCTATTTATCGTGCTGTTGTGCGGGATTCTCACTTCCTTAACTTCGTCCCAAGCGCTCGCGTGCAGCATGGCCGGAATGAGCTGCTGCTGCCGTCACGTTTCATGTGACTCGTGTACCAAAAGCGGCGCGGCGAAGGCCCATGGTTTACTGGAAGGGTGTCATGGCACCTGCTGTGTAACTCCCCGTTCTAGTACCCCGTATCCTTCGGCGCTTCCGGCACTCCACCCCAATACCCCCATTACTTGTTTATTACGTGATTCGGTTTACAACCGCGGTAAGCGTGTCACAAGGATTCCTGCGGGGTGCACGGTCACCCTTCTTAGCTCCAGTCTCTTTTATGAGCCTCAAAACTCCCGAGCTCCCCCAAATCTCCAGTAAGCATTTTCGAAGTTTTTTTGACAACCTCTTGCTACACGGAAGGCTGCTGTCTCAAATAGACGCATCCATAATGGTCGTGCAACCGGTCTGCTATACGGGTATGCAACCGTACAGGTCGGCGCGCAAATTAAATGCACATGCCGTGTTGCGGACTTAGATTCACTGGAGATTTATGAGCAATGAGCAACCTTAGCCGTCGCTCCGTTATTGGTTCTTTACTGGCCGGTGGAACGGCCGCAGTGTTGGGCACATCCGCCACGGATGCGCGTTCCCAGGGGACCGCTTACAATGGTTACAACAGGCCGTTACCGGCTGATTGGAGCATCCCGTTCGACCCGTCCGCAACGCGGCCAACGTGGTACCCTCGCAACCTGCCAACGCCTGGTGAGGTGATACATGAGTATAACATTGAGGTCATTCTCACTCCTCACGAAATATTGCCCATGGCGCACTTCCCCGCCTACACGTACAATGGCACGGTCCCGGGCCCCGAGTTACGAGTGAGAGAGGGTGATTGGGTTAAAGTTAACCTCCTGAACAAAACCCACGACTTTCATACAATCCACTGGCACGGCGTGGACGTTAAATGCGAAATGGACGGGGTTCCATTTAGTACGCAGTACCCAGTGGGTTACAATCAGACATTCCAGTACCTGTTCCGTGCGCAGCCAGCAGGAACTCACTTTTATCATTGCCACCAAATGACCAACCTACATGTTCAGGCAGGTCTTTACGGCGCAATCATTATCGAGAGTGCGGTTGATCCAGTTAAACAGCAGTTTCCATACACGCGCGACTATACCATGGTGTTGAGTGAAGTCGACACGGCATTTGTGGAAGCTCAGATTAACGATATGGAACTCATGGGTACTCAGATGGATTACATGAGCAGGTCCCCCGAGATGATGGCCAAGATGAGCGGCGAGATGATGGGCTGGTTTGCATCCAAAGAGGCGTTCATGAGTGCTATTAAATCCGGTTGGATACCCCCTTACGCTTCAAGTGTGGCGGGTAAGTTTCGCCAAATTCAGCCAAACTTTTTCATGATTAATGGGAAGAGCTATCCGATGGCAGAACACATACGCATCAAGCGAGGCGAATTAATTCGAATTCGACTCATTGGAGCCGGAATGATGCCACACTTCATGCACCTCCACGGTCACAATTTCTGGCATGTATGCCAGGATGGTGCTCCGTTGCAATGCCCTGTTCAGATGAACACTATTCCGGTGTTTCCTGGAACCACCTGCGACATTATCGTTGAAGGTACCAATCCGGGTAACTGGCATTTCCACGATCATAGTGATCTATGTCTTACTAACAATGGGGCGTCTCCTGGCGGAATGATGACGATGCTGATGTACGATGATGCTGCTGCCGAGGGTTTCACGTTTCCAGAGGTACTTACACTCAATTCTTAAAGGAGCACACCAGGATGTGGTGGTTAACAACTAAACGCAATAGTTTGCAGGCGGTCGCGGCTGCCATTTGTGTATTCACCTGGGGTGCGCAGGCAAAAGCCCAGGTGCAACACACTCCGGTTCCGGAGCAGCCATCATTGGCGCCGCAACTGGAAATCGATGGCAGTGGTATCGCAACGCTGGAAGGCAGGTTCCCAGAACATAACGCCCCTGGCGGCGGTAAGATCAGTACATCACGAATCAACTTTTCCGATTCGTCACTTGTGATTGGTGCATCTCAGCGCCTATACCGCGGTGGTGGAATCGGCAGCCTGGTCTTGGGGGTTACGACCTCAGATAACAGCTTAAATTCCACAGGCACGGGCCTTTTTCTGCATCAGGCTTACCTAGACTACGCAACAAACCCTCTTGAGGCAGTGATCGGGCGAACTGACGTTCCTACGCAGCTTATCACGTTCCCAACCCTTCGCGGCGACGATCTTGTAGAGTTTACTGGGGTTCTTGATCCTTTTTCATCTGGTGGCAACGTACAGGAACATAGGTACAGTAACCAGGTGGCAGTCACCTTCAACAAGAACCTCAGGTATTTTCTCAATCTTCATGCACAGCATCTCATAGACTCCACTGGTGCTGGAGGAGACCAGACAGGTATTAACTCTTATGGCGCAACATTTATGTATCAGGGAGCGCCGGTACTAGCGGACATGGAGCGAGTACCGCAGTGGGGGGTGGGTGTAGAAGAACAGGAGATTCCCGGAAGTAAGGGCGGCGCAGATACCGCACTGTACGGAGGAGTCGTATGGAACATCAAATCTGACCCTATCGACAGGTTTGATCTACGATTCCAGGATACCTATACCACCGGAAACTCTCTCAAAACGTTTGGAGACATAGCAGACACCTATCGCGCCGCGGCCAACAGTGCTGCGATGTCTTTCAGGTATCTGCACAGTCCGTTCGGACGCCCGGCGTACCAGGTGGCTCTAACGCTGGGATTACGAACATACCAGAACGTCCCAAACAGCTCCTCCTTTGCCATCGCGCTAACAGGAGTGAAAAGGCTAGGTGAGGGCTTCGATCTGATAGCGCAGTATTCCTATCAACATTGGGCATCCGCTGGCGCTGCAGTTTTTGGTGGTCCCGATAACAATACCATTCAACTGGGCTTTGCTTACAACTTTACTGACACGTTCAACCAGCACATTGCCCCTCGCCGGTCGCTGCTTAGCCTGCAGCACCAATATATACCGGAGTAACCGATGAAAACTAGAATTCTATTCATCAGTGGTGCCATCGTTGTGTGCGCGTTGTCAATGGTTGCGGTACCTGGCGCGGCAGCGGCAGGCGAAGCAATGACGGGATTAAAGGTACTTCAGCCAGTTAGGTCATTTGTTGTGTCGCCGCACGAAGACTGGGCCAATCTTACGGGGTTTGGCTCCCAAAGCGACTACGTCAAGATGATGACACTTATGATGGTCTCAGGCTCTGGTATTACGGGCATGAAGGGTATGGATATGTCTCCTCGGGAGGCCTCCGGTTCTACAGGAATGACCGCGTCAGGGCAAGTAGATATGTGCAATGTACTTGTAAAGCCGGTTAAAGCTAAGCCCGTGGTAGGAGCCAACCCTTTGACCCTGCGAGTGACAGACGGTGCCGGCAAACCGCTGACCGGTATGAAGATGGTCGCTACGGTGAAAATGGCAGCAATGGATATGGGGGTTGCGCATCCCGAGGTGAAGGAGCGTGCCCCTGGTGAATACATACTGGTACCAACTTTCAGTATGAAGGGCAACTGGGACGTGAGTCTTAAGGGCACTGCAAACGGGATGACAATGTTGCAGCGAACGTACACGTTTGACGCCGGCAGTACCCAGGCGTGGGTACAGCCTGTAACGGACGTCGTCTTCACGGCAGTAGCACAGCGCCCATTGCGAGTGGGAGACAACACGCTGTTAATAAAGCTCACTACTCCAGAAGGTAAACCGTTAGACGATGTAAATGCAGAGGGAACAGTGTCGATGTTGACCATGAATATGGGAACCTCAACAGTGTCTGCTGTAAAGGGCCCAAGTGCGCAACTAACACTTACGGTCAATTTGGCCATGACTGGAAAGTGGTCGGTTCTATTAAGAGCACTGCGCAATGGAAAAGTCGTTGCTACCAGATCAGTCATCCTTTCTGTGCCATAGCGCAAGAACGGTCTCACCGGGGGGTTGCTAGATGTCATGTATTGGCCGGCAAATCGCAATCCTCGGGTTGCGCTTCTACTCTATCGTTGGGTCGTAAACCGAACAGTACACAGCCAATTGAGCGGATGTATGGAGTATATTTCGCGATGACCTGTGGAGTAGCGGCGTGTACCCTGCGTTGTTGGCTGTGGGTGGTAGCCTTAGGCACCATGGCAAACGACCGAACCTTTAGGGCTTGCCCGAACGTAATTATAATATGTTGAATGTGCGGCGTTCCGCTAAATAGGCGGTCTGTTGACACTAAATGGCTATTCTGTTATACTCTACCTGTGCCGTACGCATTTGCGGTCACGGCTAAATGGTGCAATTGGCAAGTGGAGAGGTGAGGGTCATGACAGGACTCGCGAAAAACCAATCCATCGGTACTGTGCGCGCCTCCCTGCGTGCACGAATGGCAGGTATGTGCCACGGAAACCGGCACGGCGTGCTGTCTAATAGGGTGTGTCATCGGGGCCGGTTACACCATTGTCAAAGTTCCACACTATCGATATTCCTTAACGGCCCGTTCTGCGTCTCCCGACGAGAGCGGGTCGTTGTGTTTATGGATGGAGACATATCTGAGTCATGATGCTTACCAGCCGCACCACATCCTCAATGAACCAGGAAGTGCTTGTACTAAACAGTGATTACGAACCGCTTAACGTGTGCACGGCTAGGCGGGCAATTGTACTGGTGTATATGGGCAAGGCGGAGGTCCTGCATGCAGACCCAAGCATAAGGGTAGTCAGCCCTAACAGGGTTTTCGAGATGCCTTCCGTCGTCAAATTACGCACGCAAATAAAACGTCCTATGCCTGAGTTGAAGCTCTCGAGACGAACGATTTTTGCACGCGATAACTACACGTGCCAATATTGTGGTGTTATTACCAAAGAGTTGACTCTTGACCACGTTATTCCACGGCATGCTGGAGGTCCTGCTACATGGGATAACCTGGTAACCTGCTGCCGACGGTGTAACACCAAAAAGGGTGATAAACTGCCGCACCAGGTGGGAATGAAGCTTGCACGGCCCCCGAGGCGACCCAAATATACTCCTTACATTAGTCTTACGAAGTATATATCGGGTAGAAAAAACAGTGTCTGGATGGATTACCTGCCAGCATTTGCGGATATCGCTGACTAGGGCATCTACTCCTACGTGGGGTACTAGTATATGACGAAAAACCTTCGCGGTTGGGATCCTGATTGGGCTTCTAGGGTGCAATCTGCTAGCTGATTACGGGTGGGGCGGGGTTTGGGTTCCTTTGTGGGCATGAGTAGATATTCGAGCTGAGCCGTTGTACTTTTATGATGCGTCGCAGCGGATTTAACCAACTTCTGCCGCCATCGCTGCACACTACATAATCTCACTGATGTTGGGAGCAAATGGACTTTAGCCCGATCTAGGTTCCTTTTAGCGGCTCAATAAACAAACAGGATGCATCACGAGTTAGTGGTGCATCCTGTCGCGTTTGATCTGTTGCTTTTAAGCAGCTTATTTGACTGAAGATAGATCCACTGCAGTCGTCTGCTGTACCGTCACTGGGTGAGTTAGCTGCTGGTTATTCATCCCTCCGCCCATGCCACCGGGGTACCCCATTCCGGCTCCGCTGGCGAAGCCGCCCATTGGTGCACCCGGCATTCCACGGAAGCCGCCGCGACGACCTCCAAACCCGCCGGGGCGGCCCATCATACCTCCTGCTCCCGGGTAACCACCGGGTCCCATCATACCGCCGGGGCCACCATAGCCGCCCGGAGCCCCTGGCATACCACCCGGTCCAGGATAACCACCGGGAGCCCCTGGCATACCGCCTGGCCCCATCATACCGCCTCGATTACTGTAACCACCCGGAGCACCAGGCATACCACCCGGTCCCATCATACCGCCGTAACCACCGGGAGCGCCAGGCATGCCGCCCGGACCCATCATACCTCCGAACTTGCCGCCGCCCATCTGCCCAGGAGTGCCGTAACCACCCATGCCCGACCGGCCGCCTTGAGTCGCCTGCAGGTTCTGATAGGTATCACCTTTTACTGAGACAGTCTGTGTCACCTTGATCAGCCGACCGGCGGTGTACGCGATGTAGATATCTCGGCTGAACGTTACATGTGGGTGCTGAATGGAGATACCGCCTACATAGACATATGGCGGCAGATGCATTCCACCGCTGCCAGACTCAAAGGTCTGATGTATGTGTGCAGTTGGGTAGCCGTTCTGCCACTCGAGGTCTACTAACTTGCTGCGCAGGGTAACGTGCGATGTATCGCGAGCAGGAACCCCGTTGATAGCGATTCTCTGATCTGGAGACGACCACGTCTGGCCAACCTCCACCGATGTATCCGGCAGTGTTGGGAGCGGTACAGAGGAGCCTATAGAAGACTCCTGGTCCACAGTGGATTGAGATTGCGACACCGAAGTGTATTGATAGTGCACATTGCCAAGCGGATCAATCACCTGATATACGGACGCGCTAAGCATGTCCTTCGGGATTGTTACCTGCTGCCCATTATTGAGCAGAGTGAGCTTTGTGACCTTGTTCCTGACTAGTGCCTGGTTACCGTCTTCGATGTCAAGCAACAAATTTGCGCTTGCAGAGGAGATGGGTACGTTGGAACTCACCCCAGTATCAGATTGGGAACCCACGAGAGAAGTATGCACATCGGCGTTGTAGAACAGCGTCTGACCTTCAGGATAGTGGTATCGCAGCTTTAGGATTGAAGGACCGTCGTGAATGATATTTGCAACGTTCACGGTAATCTGGCTCGTACCAGCAAGGTCCATTGAGTCTTTGTTGCCGCCGCCGTTAGCGCTTGGTTCAAATAACTCCGCCTTAATGGTGTGCGTACCGTCCTTCACTCCTGCCTTGGTGTTCCAAAAGTACACGAAGTAGGGATCGGAAGAGGAAAACTTGGGAGCCAGCGCCTCAACGAACTTGCCGTCTATAAAGAAGGCAACCGAACCACCAGGGCTAATGCTGGCTGCGGGAATCTTTATTGCGACGGTTTCGCGAACTGTTGCGCCTGTGGGTGGCATTCGAATGGTAAAGGGTGCACCCTGAGCCGACGCCCGCATCGAGAGACCTGCAGACCCCAGCAACAGCGCGCCACAAATTGTAGGCATAGCGTTGCGACGAAACATTGGTTGACCCCCTTCTGGGCTGACGTACTAATCGGCGTCAAGTTTAACATAGTTCGCATTATAAGTCAACTGTTATGTAACAGCTAATGAGTTCACAAGCAAAATAGCGCCATTACAGCGACAACGATTCAGCGTACATATCATTTAGACGCGGTTTATACAATGTATTTGTTGCCTTACCCATCGGGATGGTTCATATAAATAGAGGTGCAGCACCCAAACCAAAATAACATACATTGTCTCGTTTCTACCCAGAACCCTGAGACGGCGCCGGTGCCTTGGTAAAGCGGGTACCGACCTGGGTACTGTTTGGTATCTCAGGTTGCGCGCTTTGCTTTCTCCGTGCAATTAACCCAATGGAGGACGCTGCGCGCCATGGCTCCTCTTGGCCGACGGTTACTCAAATGGCGCATATGGTTCTTCTGCGACCACTATAGCAGTAATGGCTTGGAACGGCCAACGCAGGATGAGTTCCAGCAACGCTGCTCATGCTCGAAAATCCCCCAATCAGCGGATAATCGGTAGATGTGCTTGACACGGTTGCCATGAGTAAGCTAACATCAATAAGAATGAGATGTATTTGTCCGGTTAATAACAGGTGACGGCGGGTGACGATCTCAGCCGACAATTCAACTGTATATAGCGGCAGTCGTCATTGGCACTTGTGCAAACGGTAACGGAGGCATTGAATATGGATACGCGTCCCCTGGGTGATACAGGTTTAACCCCATCTGTGATAGGTTTTGGATTGTGGACAGTTTCCACCACCATGTGGGGAATTTCGGACGACCAGTTTGGTAAAGATCTACTCAATCATGCTTTTAACCTGGGAATCACATTTTATGACACCGCAGATGTATACGGTGACGGCAAAGGTGAGACGCTCCTGGCAGATGCCCTGGGTGCGCACAGGGATGAGATTGTGATCGCTACCAAATTTGGATACGATTTTATTAATTACCCTGGTGTGCAGGCGGGGCAGCGCGAGCGCCCGCAGGATTGGTCGCCTGCGTTTGTAAGGGCTGCTTGTGAAGCAAGTCTAAAGAGGTTGAACACCGATCGGATAGACGTATACCAGATGCATAATCCTCGACTTGATGCAATGCAATCTGAGGACCTAATCAGTTGCTTGGAGGAGCTGAAGGCGGAGGGTAAAATCCGACTTTACGGTGCTGCTCTTGGGCCGGCGCTTAAGCCGGAGCGTCAGGTCGAAGAGGGTCTATACGCGGTTAAAGAGCGTAAGATGCTGGTGCACATCATTATGAATATGCTTGAACAACAGCTGAGCGGGCCAATTTGCCCTGCGGCAAGCGAAAACGATGTACCAGTTTTAGTGCGCGTTCCCCACGCTTCGGGTGTATTGGAGGGCGCATTCGATGAGACGATTCAGTTCTCGCCTAATGATCACCGAAGTTTTAGAGTCACTACAAATGAGATGCGAAGAGCGTGGCTGGATGACGGCATAAAAAAACTGGAGATGTTGAAATTCTGTTGTGAGGACGCCGGTCGTACTCCCGCGCAGATGGCCCTTCAATGGGTGAAGGCTCACGACAGTATTAGAGGCGTGTTCCCGAATATTTATGATCACAAACAATTAGAGGAGTTTGCGGCCACAGATAACACTCGTCCTTTCAGTCAGGAGGAGCTCGCCAAGGTAGCGGACCTCTACGCCAACGACTTCTATTTGCATCGGGAAGCGGCTGCCGTTTAGTTGTGTTTGTGGTTTTAGGCCAGGCTGTCCCAATTTGGTCGTTTGCGCCAGTTGTGACTGTTTGATGCGCTGGCATGATCGGAAAGGATTTAAAGGATGGAAAATAGGGGACGGACGTTCGTTCAGTTTGCATTCTATAAAGTAGCGCCAGAGTGGAGGCGCTTGCCAGACGAGGTTCGGGCTAAAGACAAAGCAGATTTTGAATGTGCGGTAGAGGATGCTGCGGATGAGATGATGATGCGCAGTTACACGCTCACCGGCATTAGAGGTGATGTCGATCTCCTGTTGTGGTCGGCCTCTCCAGATATCGATACAATTCGAACCAACACTGCCAAACTCTTGCGCACGGGATTAGGTCGCTGGATGACTCAACCATATTGTTATCTGTCTATGACCAAAAACTCACAGTACAAAGATCCAACGGCCAAGGATGAGCCTGAGGGGCGCCGCCTGGTTGTAAGGCCCACAGGTAGAAAATTTCTCTTCGTCTACCCATTCGTTAAGACCCGGCCATGGTATATGCTCTCGCTTGAGGAGCGGCAAAAGGCAATGGTTGGGCACATTGAGGTGGGCCACAAATACCCAACAATCAAATTGAACACGACCTACTCCTTTGGTCTCGACGACCAGGAGTTTGTTGTAGCATTTGAGACAGATGTACCGGCAGACTTTCTAGACCTTGTTCAGCACCTACGTGAAACTGAAGCAAGCGCATACACCTTGCGAGATACTCCTACCTTCACTTGTGTGCAGGCATCGATTCACGAGGCTCTGGAAGAAATGGGTTAACATGCGCGACTTTACTGAGCTGCTAAAAGCTGAAGCGCGGCGCATAGGATTTCATATGGTGGGGGTCGCTCGTGCGACGCCCACCATATTTTTTGATGACTATCATCGCTGGCTGGACCAGGGCATGCACGGCACGATGAATTACCTTGCTCGCAATCTTGAAAAGAGACTGGACTCACGGCTGCTGCTCGATGGCCAAGCAAGGTCTATTGTGATGGTGGGGGTGAACTACTACAGTGACGCCCAAGAAGGCGCAGGAACTCCTGAGACTGGCACTCCTGATGGAGGCGTCATTGCCCGTTACGCCCGCGGTGACGACTATCACGAGGTCATTCTGGCAGCGCTTCGTGAACTTGAAAGTTGGGTATACGAGCGTCATCCTGAGGCATCAAGTCGATGTTACGTCGATACCGGGCCGCTCTTGGAGCGTGAGATCGCCCAACGGGCAGGGTTGGGATGGGTTGGCAAAAACACGTTGCTACTAAATCAGGAATGGGGCTCCTATTTTTTTCTGGGCGCTATGGTGACGTCGTTAGAGCTTGAGCCCGATGAACCTGCCCAGGAACATTGTGGTTCGTGTACGCGTTGCATAGATGCCTGCCCCACTGGCGCGATTACAGAGCCTTATGTACTGGATGCACGGCGATGTATCTCATACCTTACCATTGAACAAAAGGACACCATACCAGGGGAATTCATAAGTGCGATTTCGGGCACTCCCGCAAGGGTGTTCGGGTGTGATATCTGTCAGGAGGTATGTCCGTTTACTAGGCGGTTTAGTAAGCCTATAACGTGGGCTCGGTTTCGACCGCGTATGCGGTCTGGGTCCGTTAATCTGTCCTCCTTGCTGACCAGCACTCCCGAGCAATTTAAGGAGCAATTTCGGGGCTCAGCAGTTAAACGCGCGAAGCTTAGGGGCATGCAGCGCAATGCGCTTGTGGCGATGGGCAATTGCAGATTACCAGAGCAGTTGAAATTGGTGCAAGCTGTTGCGGACGATCATGATGATGAAATGGTGAGCCGCCAAGCTAGCGTGGTATTGTGTAGTGCAATGGGTCATGATTAGCGGCATACTGCAAGCCCAATTTTGAAAAAGGGCCAATCCAGAACCTCCTGGGTTTTCGGATTGGCCCTTCGCTGCACCTGGTCTGGTGCGGATTAGCCTCGTGCGGCGTGCAGCCCCGTGATGTGCAGCGACACAATCTTGTCGTGTCCCACCTGTAGCCTTATCACCTTGCCTGAAATCGGATGGGTTCCCGGCATGGGCCTTTCGAGGATGTCAACTGGCTGCACTTTTACCTCGTTAGGAAAGTGCAGTGTCACAGTAGTGTTTCGACCGCGGGTTTCGAATACTCTAAGAACCAGTCCCCTGCCCGTCTCGTCATGTTTGAGGGCTCCGGCTGCTACATCATTGTAAGTTGACTGAAGCTGAACAGCGGCAGGTGTCGTGCCTCCGCTGTGTGTGCCTGTTACGACTGCAGACAACGGGATATTAATCGACTTACCCTGTTCTTCGAGATTCGCATTCTGCCAGTTTCCGGTATTCGTTGTGATACTGTAAGTGAACACTTCTTTACCGAAATCTGGTGTGGGATCTGGACTGCTGGTAGAACGCAGTAGACTTAGACGGAACCTGGAACCATTGGCATCGTTACCGTTCTTGCTGTTGTTTAGAACCGTAACCCCATATATAGGGCGCCCTGGTGTAACATTGGCAAGCGCGGCACCGAAAATATGCATTTGTGGGTTTACCGGCAGAATAACAGAGACTACACGTCCTTTAGTGGGTAGTTGTACGCGAGTGCCATAGATCTGGGTAGGCTGGGAGTGAGATCCGTCCGCTTCCAGGTGGTAGGGGAAGTGCAGCCAGGTTTCATCGGAAGCCGATCCTCCCGTAACCCAATCTGCCAGAAGGAGTTGCTTCACGATGTGTTGCCCAGTGGACATAACAAAGGTGACGCTGCCAGACTGTGTGCCCATTGCCCCGGCGCCTACCGCATAAAGCCATTCGCCCGGCGAGGAATTACCCAGTGGTATTGCCTGGCCGTTGCAGGCAATATTGTCATTGCCAGGTAACGAACCATGCAGCCACACGGGCAAGCGCTCTGCGCCAAGCTGATGGACACCCTGAGTCGGGAAGAGAGCGCGTACATAGGTACGACCCTGTCCGTCAAAATCCTTGGAACTGTCCGAATTAAAGAACGAACGGATCTGTAAGAGGTGAGCATTCCTGACAACTGCATTGGTGTAGTCGGTCATGTTCATCCAGGATTGCCCCGGATTCTCCTGGCCGTTATCTGGTCGATTTATGCTGCCATATGGAATAGACACATGAAGCGCCGGGTTTGCCATGTTATACGTGAAGTCGACCTTCAGCATTTGCGCGTGCTCATGCCAGTCTACCACGCATGGAATGTCTAGTCGGTCGACATTTTGATAGAGCGTAATATACTGGCGGTACACTGACGCACCAAGAGAATGTACTACCTCTACCTCAGCAAACACTGGCCCACTGGAGATCAGCCGTACTTTGGCTCCCTGATGAATGAGGAGTGTGTTTTTACCAGTGTAATTGATATCCCAGGCATTGCCCTGATCACCAAGCAGCTCGAATACATTTTGTGGCTTACCTGGTTGCAGTACCTGTCTGCCTGTCCGCATATCGGTCAGCGAATCCAGTAAGCCGCTGCTGCGATTTACAACAGCCTTTAGATATCCATTGCGCAAAACGATTGTTCCGCCTAGTGTTTTGGTAACAAGAGTTGGGTGAACCGTTGCGGAAAGCGGTGACAACCAATAAACCTTCTTCCCAAATCCTGGGACATTTGATGCGACAAAAACGAGTGTGTGTGCGTCCTTTTCCTGCACAGGATAGCGTGACCCAGAGGCATCGCGAACAGAGTGATATTTTTGTGCGGAAGGCACCGTTACAGTCGCGACATCGGTTCGGGTGGTAGAAAGTGCATTCCATACCACGACGGGCTGTTCACCCCTGCGCGTACCGAGTGTAGAGGTATGATCGGTTAACACTGTAAGTGCAGTGTGTTGCTGCCGCCGTGCCCAAACGTCAGCCGGCCGTAAGCGATTGCGCATCCAAATGTAGGTTGAATGGATTGCGCTTCCGCACATTATGTCGTGAAATTGCGCAAAGGCAGTCGGCTTCCATGCTGTGCGGAATGCTTTAGTTGGATATTTCATGCCGACCGTAGATGCCAGCGACGAGTAAACCTCCGATGAATAGAGTTGATTCTCATTACGGCGTACCGCGGTTTTGAGATCAGCATGTGTGGTGTAACAACCTGTGAACGTGTATTGCAGATCGGTATCCACAACGGGCAGCGTTCGCACCGCGGGCTCGTGCCGAAGCAGGTTGAAGAAAGTTTTTGCTGTGCAGAACCTGATTTTTGGCAGTAGAGGATCTGCCTGGTAGGCTTTACCGGTAAGAATCTGCTGTCTGGTCGGTCCGCCGCCGTGATCGCCTACACCAAAGACTACCAAAGCGCGTTTAACATCGTACTTTTTTTGGTTATGCCACGGGCGCACGAGTTGATCAATCTGAATGGGCTCGTCGTAGCTGTCAGTGTTTGCCTTTAACACCTTAGACCCATCGGGTGATTCCCACCATGCTAATCGCACACCATCTCCACATCGCATGTGGTAGAAACTGTTGATGCCTGCAAGTCGCATGAGCTGCGGAAGTTGCCAGGAATGGCCAAAGGAGTCTGGAAGCCAGCCAGTTACTGCATACGTGCCGAAGTTCTTTTTGAAATAGCGTTGACCAAGCAGGAAGGAGCGAGCCAGCCCCTCACCTGTGGGGAGGTTGGTGTCAGATTCATTCCATAAGCCACCGACAACCTCCCATTGTCCCCTCTTCTGAGCAGCCTCCATTGCAGCCACCTCTGCCGGGTACCGCTTCTGAATGGCGGCATAGGCACCGGGTTGGCTCTGCACAAAGCAGAAATCTGGAAACAGCTTCATGAGGTGTAGAACGCTTCTCCACGTGCGCTTACAAGTATCAATCGTGTCGGACCATGGCCACAACCAGTTCATGTCAATGTGAGCGTGGCCCACATAATCTACTTCGTAGCCTTTGGCAAAGCCCTTTAAGGCCAGTAATGGCTGGCGTGCGTAGGCAAGGCGTTGTTCAAACTGCGCGCTTGTAATGTTATGCAGAGTTGGTAGGTTTAGCCTTGTGGCACACTGCTGTAACGCGGCGGAGATAAGCATGGCCTTTTGTACTGGTTCATTCGGCTCCAGCTCTTCGAAAAAGGCCGTTTCCTGCTGTAACTGATCCAATTGTGGCAGGCTTAGCCCCAGGTAAGCAAAGTGCAACTGCCCGGGACCGGTAATGTTGATTCCACGAATGGCTATGACGTATTTACGACCGGGTACGGCTTCACGAGTAAGGATCATGGTTCCGTCGTTCCACTTAAATGTCTGCTGCTGCATGCCATTCACGTAGATTTCACCGGCGTCATCTACCCCTGCGTCCAGGCGAAGAGGCTGCCCCGCCGTGGGAATACCGGCAATTTCGGCAGGGAGCACAATGGTTTTACGAAACCACACTTTGGTGTGATCGCCTTGCCATTGATATCCTGTTTGGACTTTTGGCCAACTGGAATCGTTGTAGGAAGGCTGCTCGCCACCGGAGATGTCTGGCTGATGAAACCTCCAGGTGTTCAGAGGCATTAGCAGCCTGGTTTGCAGCTGCGAAAGCTGCTTCGATAGTGGCAGCGGCTGCTGAGCCTGACAGACAGATCCTGCAAGGATCAGCAGTGCGGCCGCAGGTAATAGTCGTCGCATGACGTTAAAACATCCTTATGATTGAGGTTTTAGCCCGCTTCCTATGGGTTCTTGGTTACGGGCAAGAGTGGTTATTTGAACAGAGGTAGCAGTGCGCGAAATTCCAATGTACCCGCCTTCTCTAACAGCTCGTACACGACGCTTTCCACGCAAGTTAGTACAACTCCGGCATTCTCTAAACGACGTAGCGCAGTCTTATGTCGCGCAGGGGTTCGGGCTGTAACCGCATCGCAGACAACGAACGGTTGAAATCCGCAGTCAAGAAGATCAAGGGCGGTTTGGCAGACACATATGTGTGACTCCACTCCGCACAGGACGATCTGACTTCGATTAAGTTTCTGAATAGCCAATCGGGCGTTTACGTCTGCCATGACGCTAAAATGAAGCTTATCGAGAATTGCAGAATTGTTGGGCAATGCCTCTGCCACGCCTGCAACGAGGCCACCGAGCCGCTCAGCATTCTGAGTTGTTGCGGTGACAGGCAAATTCAATACCGAAGCAGCTTTTAAAAGCCGAACACATTCGGTTTCAACCAGGCTCGCATCGTGCTGTATTGCCAGCAGTTTGGCCTGCATGTCAATGACCAGCAGCTGAGCAGTTCGAATGTTGAGTGTACTGCGCGGCATTGTACACCAAGCTCCCTTGTAGTCGAATATAGTATAAGTTAAACTATAACCTGCACAATTCCTCCTGAGGTTGTAAATAGTGGATCATGGTAAATTTCAATAAACTTTGGTACCACAAGAGAGGTGTGCTTCACATTTTCATTGCGTTTGGTACATGACCTCACGGGGTACTCGGACAGTTCATCTGTAAGAGATAATTGTAACTGGAGACAGGAGGGTATTTAATATGTGACGCCGTAATACTTTGGCCGAAACGAGCGCGGTTGCACCATTGAACCTACCGAGAGTATCCTCGCGCCACATCCTTTAGCGCCTGTGCAAACCGTAGGATTGCAGGATACCGGTGGATGTCCATCATATCGGGTGATGTACCAGCGTTACCCCAATCCTCTGTAAACGCGGCTGTGTACCCACCTCGGTACACGTCAGTGGCTACCCGCAAGTCATGTACATCACACGGGTAAACAAATGCGACTACGGGAGTGTTGAGGTGAACCTCTATGGAGCGCCGGGAGACAGCAAGCTCCTTCATAATCTGAGCGTTGGTCAGCAGGCGGATGTTCTCAGGGTGACTTGCCGTTAGGCTCTCCACCGTGGCGAGACCGCTCTTCTGCATTGCCTTCAACATTGCCCACGTGTTGTGCCGCTTGTCCGTGGTTACCCCAACGTATGCTGTGTGCACAAACATCGTGAATGGCAGATGATACTTCCTGAGGATTGGAAATGCATTCCGGTAGATGCCTTGATTGTTATCGTCAAAAGCCAACATCAATGGGCGAGAGGGCACCGGTGCGCCATGAATAAGGTGGTTAAGCAGCTGCTGCAGGGTTATTACATGGAAATGCCCTGCCCTAATCTCAGCAATTTGCTTGTCGAACACCGATGTGTAGGTGTCAAACCATACAGTTTTTTTACTAACTACATCATGCCACACCAACACGGCTAGGTACGGTTTGGCGGCTGCGGCGCAGGGTTTAGGCAGCGCCTGTGCGCCACACAGGAGCGGAAGCAAGCTACCAGCAAGCCCGAGAATTGCCGTAAGTTTACCTGTGCCCATCAAGCGTGCACTCCGGAGGAGACGGGCTTGGGAGCGAATTTTTTGACTGTTCCACTTAATCGCACCCATACAGGGTTAAAACCATACTTGCGCATCTCCTTGTAAGCGCGGGCATATGTCCATCCTTGGTACTTTTCACGGTAGATTCCCACCATGCATCCTGTTCTATCCGCACCGTGCTGGCAGTGAACATAGACTCTGGCTGCGGACTTATCGCGCGCCAATCGCAGCCAGGTTGCGATCTGCTTGGGCGTGGGCGGATCTCCGCTCATGGGCAAATTCACGTACGTCATCCCCAGAGATTTAACAACCTTGCGTTCGGCACGCACATGCATTGGGGCTATGCGCAGGTCGATTACGGTCTTGACGCCAGCGCTCTTTAGCTCTTCGAAACCCTTCTTGGTAGGTGCGCCGCCGCGTAATATTGTTTGGGTAACCATGGCAAAGTTGGGAACATCGGCTCTGGTAATATCGGGTTTTGGCCACTGCACCGGATGAACACTGACAGCCTTTGCCACTGCGGATGCCGAGGCGGGAACTGGTGCTGCTGACACCGCAGGCGCCGATTTGGAGCTATTGCAGCCAACCAACATAGTGATTGCAGCGAAGCTAAGGCTGAACAGGGGCAGCATTAGATTGCGTTGAAACCGATGCCGTGGGTGATTCATGGGGCTTCCTTATGTGATGGTGGTGACTCTTCCTAATGTACCGCGTATGTGTCCTAAAATAGTTCCGGGCACCACCAGTACTGTCGGCCGAAAGGGCGTCATTGAGAGTTGCCGCGCCGGGGCCGGCTGCCGGAAGCGCCCAGGAAGGTGGTGGGGGCGCGCTTGCATCCACGTTGCCAATAAGGAAGAGTGCGTGCGGAACAGGGCGACTGGGTACACCTGGCTGGGAATGACCCGATACAAGTATTCGGTTTTTCCAGATAAGTGAGGTACTAAAACCGGAGTCAAGTAACCACGCCTCTTGTATATGCATGCGAACCAGCATCGCCGCTAATTGTATGCAGTTTATACTGTCTTGTGTTGCACCCAGCACATATCGGTTCTGCGCGTCGATACCTATAAACGCCCGGTGCCTGGGATCAATATAATCTGAGGAGGACCACCGCGCCATTTCGGCAGGGGAGAGAGCGGCGCCATAATGGACGATCCAGCCGCCTGCAACAAATGCGTCTTCGACATCCGGCATCATCTGTTGCAGCACTCGCAACGATCCTCCCAAATGTGCGGTGTAGGGGAACACGAGGCATTCGTGTTTACTGAACAGAATAAGAGGTCGTCCTTCTATGCGGCTGTTGTCACCTGGATCTACCTTCTCGTAGACATGGTTGACGGAACTTAGGCATGGACCGATCATGGCGCCACCGGTACCCGCAATGCGTGCATCTGCAAAAAAGGTACCATTCAATGCAGCCTGTGCTTTGGCCTTCAGCGCCATTTCACCTACAGTTTGCCGAGTATCAAGCGCCTCGGTTGTGAGGTCCCCTCCCGCCAGCCACATTACCGGAAATGGACCATTGGTAAAGGTGCCAAATGTAACGGGGGCATCGCCGTCAACTGCGATCATTCGAGATGGCGGCGGAGCCATTGGAACAAGACCGTTCCAAGTATTGATTATCTCATTAACGCGCTTCGGTGTAAAACGAGGCATGAAAAATGCCTGTGCGGGGCTGACTGTCCAGCCCCGATCCATAGTGAATGCTGCCAGGTAGCCTGCCCGTCGCGCGGCGCTACTTACTGCAGCATCGCACGTGCCACTTGGGTACGCAAGGAAGAGTACTTTATGTCGCAGTTTGGTTTCCAAAGTAGCTCGCGACTGCTGCAACTCCTCATCGAGCCTGTTGGGCGTCAGTATGGTCATGTCCTCAGGATGCGTAACAGTATGTGACTCTACCGTTATTAAACCTGTGGCTTCTGCCTCGCGAAGCTGTTGCCACGACATATGCTGCTTTTCAGTGGTAGTACCCACGTACCCTGTCTGCACAAAAAAGACTGCCGGGAAGTGGTACTGTTCTAGAATGGGGAGTGCCTGAGTATATTGACCCAGTGTGCAGTCATCAAAGGTGAGAAGAATGGGGCGGTCCGGAAGCTTTGAACCAGAGGCAAAATGGTCATAGTACTGCTGAATGGTAATTGGATGCGCATGCGCGGCGGAAAGAGCCGCCATCTGCTGGGCGAATTCATCCGTAGTCAGGTCGAACCACACCTGCTTCTGCGGTACCACATCGTGGTACATGATCACGGGCACAGCCATCGTTCCGTGCACCAGCAAGTTAGGCGCACCTTCGGTGACATCCACTATAGTGGTCGGGTCGGCAGGGGACGACGAACCTGTGAGGCTGTTTCGCAATTTGGAGGCACTCCAGCCCTTTATGCCTAAGCCAGTTCCTAGTAACCCAAAGCCAATAACTGCAATGACAATAAGTAGGATGGTGAGACCAACGTTATCACGTCGTTGTTTTCGTTTCATGCCCCTAATCACGCGGCGTTCGTCAGTCAACCCATACGCTCCGTCTCCACTAGAATTTAAGATATTCTACCTTAATGCACGATAATCTTACCGGCGGCCGCCGCAGTGACACCTCAACGCAAGCCACCTCTCGCTCGCACCTGTTTTTGTCGTGGGCCCCTCAAACCGTGATAGCGACGGTGCTTTACACCCATCTAGTGGACTGCAGGGCATTCCAAAACGCCAGTGCGGCCGTTAAATAGACCGCCTTCGTGCGTACTTGATAGTAAATTTATCGCATAGCTGATAAAGCTTAATTCGCGCCTAAACAGGGGGTTGACGGGCAGAACGTCACTTCGAGGCAACGTGCCGAATAGGCAGATCCGCCTGGTGTGCTTGCCAGAAGCAAACAGTGCGCTACCCTGTGTCAACTGAGAGAAATTTAATAAAGCGCATCAAAAATTGGTAGAAGCGTGTAGACCGGCCAGGTTAATTCTGTTATAATAGATTCGCAAGTGCTCCATAGCACGGGTAAAGGTTTGTTGAACTAGCGGTTTAGTTTAGATTTGCCGGTCTTTTGTTTGCAGGCGCATATGTCTGCTTTGTACCTGTCCCCATTCATAT
>DAIDKH010000042.1 GCA_027450145.1 Chthonomonadaceae bacterium
AACGATGTGCAGCCCTGCCATTCTAGCGAGTTGGGTTGCTGCAATCCCCACGCCGCCGGACGCACCTCGAATGAGCACAGTCTGACCGGGGCGAGCTTTCGCCACCTGAAAAAGGGCCCTCCATGCCGTTGCATACGGAATTCCTATCGCTGCGCCTTGGGCAAAATTTAACTCATCAGGTAGGGCGCGGATTTGATCCGCTGAGCACAGAGCGTGGTCGGCGTATGTACCTGTGGCCGAGCCAAACAGATAGACTCGATCTCCTTCTGAATAGTGACGCACGTTATTACCGAGGGCAACTATAGTGCCTGCTCCGTCGAATCCAGGCGTGTACGGGAGCTGCGGTAACTTGCCATAAGCGCCAGATCGAATGTAGGTGTCAACGGGATTAACTCCTACGGCAGCTAATTGCACAAGCACCTCGTTAGCAGCGGGTAACGGCGTCTCTACCGCTTCAATATGCATCACGGACGGAGGCCCAAAGGAATTAACTATAATCTTTTTCATGGAATAACCCCCCAACCTTCAAGAAATTTGAAAATATGCCCTGAAGAGTGTACTATAGATAACCAATAATGGGTAGTGAAGGGTGATGAAAAGGCAAATTCGTAGAAATGCGAAGACGCAAAGCCATGGACCTAAGCAACTAGTGGTAGTAAGATTGCCTACTAGTGTATGGTAGCCAGGTTGCCGTCCTAGACAATCCGGTGGAGATTATTGTCCACCTATGCAAAGTCTGGAGGCAAATTATGCAGATCTCTATGGGCGAAGTTAATCGCCTGCTCGCTCAGGTTGGGGCGGTTCGGGATGGTCATCAAAACAGCAACGATCAATTCGTACTCAGCGAAGCGGTTGTAAAGGAAAGTGGCCATCAATCGGAAGCGAACGAGCGTGAGATTGATATGGTCTTGATGGAACTGGATCGTCTACCAGATACCAGAGAAGACCGCGTTGCGGCTCTTAAAATGCAAATTGAACGAGGTGAGTACAACGTTTCGTCGGATGACATCGCGGATCTCATCATTCGACGATGTTTGGCAGATAACACCGCGTCATAATAAGTGTAGCGGCTTGGATTTGGTGAGACAATCCAAGCCGCTTTGTACTGCCTTTTGTGAGTTTGTGCTACCCCTAATTTAGCGGATTAATTGAAACAAGCAGATCGAATAATCGTGCTAAATCATCTTCGCTGTAGAATTCGATTTCTAGTTTGCCCACGCCTGTATTTGCCCACTTAAGGTTCACGCGCGTTTGAAGGATTTGCTGCAGGTCATCGACTACTCTTGCGTTAAAGGGTTCGGTGCCATTGCCATTCTCAGTCAGTGCGTGCGAAGATGAGTCGCTTGGGGGCCGTGTGTATACGTCTTGCTGTAGATCTGGGGTGCCGGTTCCGGAATGCGCCTTTGCCTCGCGAGCTAAACGCTCTGTTTCTCTCACGGACAGACCACGGCGTTTAATGACATCCCAGATCATTAACATCGCCTCATGTTTGTCTGCCATTAGCAATGCACGGCCATGCCCTTCAGAGATTTCACCGATCTCAACACTGTTCTGGATCTGTTCAGGAAGCTGAAGCAGTCGGAGAGCATTGGAAATAGCAGGTCGACTTTTACCTACTCGAATTGCTATCTGATCTTGCGAAATTCCGAATTCGGTTACCATCCGATGGTATGCCCGTGCTGCCTCAATTGCCGAGATGTCTGCACGTTGAATGTTTTCTACAAGTGCCTTCTCAAGCATGTCACGATTGCTGAAGGACTTAACGATGCACGGTACTGTTCCAAAGCCCAGGCGCTCTGCTGCACGAAATCGTCGTTCTCCGGCTAAAATCTGATATTTATCAGCCCCAATCTGGTTAAGAAGGATCGGCTGGAGAATACCGTGCTCGCGAATAGACAACTCCAGGTCAGCTATTGATTGGGAATCAAATTGCGACCTGGGTTGATATGGATTTGGTACAATTTGGTTTAGAGGAATCTCTCTAATAAGGTTGCCCGGAGGAAGTGCTGATTCCGACAGAAGAGCCTCCAGTCCTCTTCCGAGACCTCGTTTCGCCATCGATTAGTAACTCCTGTGCGAGCTTCTTATATGCTAATGCGCCTCTTGATTTTGGATCATACAACGCGATAGGAAGACCGTGGCTTGGTGCTTCCGAGAGTCGAATGTTCCGGGGCACCTGCGTTGAGGAGACACGGTCGTTAAAATGACGGAGCACTTCCTCCGCAACTTGCTGTGCGAGCTTTGTGCGGGTGTCCGCCATAGTAAGTATAACCATAGCAACTTCCAATTGGGGATTTATGTGCTGCCTCACCATTTCTATTGTTCGAACTAAGTGACTGATACCTTCCAATGCGAAGTATTCGGTCTGGATTGGCAGTATCAGTGCATCCGCAGCGCACAATGCGTTTAAAGTTAGCAGCCCCAAGGACGGTGGTGCATCTGTAATCACGTAATCGTAGTTAGACGCTTCGTTGGTCAGTGCATTGCGCAAGACCGTTTCACGTGAAATCCGGGGCATGAGCTCAACTTCCGCAGCAGCCAGTTCCAATGTGGCTGGTAGCACATCCAGGTTTTCTACAGCACAACTCATTACGCAATCACGAACGGACCTTCCGTTCACCAGCACATCGTAAACAGAAAGGTCAATGTTTGAACGTCGAATTCCTAGTCCACTTGTAGCATTGCCTTGTGGATCGGTATCAACAACGAGAACCCTGGCCCCAGAAAGTGCAAGGTAGGCGCTGATGTTTACAGCTGTGGTTGTCTTCCCAACGCCACCTTTTTGATTTACAACTGCGTAAACAACAGCCAAGAAGGTCCTCCGTCGCATTGATGGGTAGAGTATACTCCTAAACGGAAACCTCAGCCAACAGCGGCATACTTGTTTAAGCAGGAGGTAGTCGGTTTCATGAGGAGCTTGTCGGATGTACAACAGCGAGCGGCTTGTACCGAACTCCCCAATGTTGCACTAAGTGCCGGCGCCGGGTCGGGTAAAACATCGGTTATCGTAGAGCGTATTATTAATCTAATTTCAGCCTCTGCGTCGGAATCGCCGTCTAGTACAATAAACAATATTCTGGCAGTCACCTTCACTGACAAAGCAGCCCGTGAATTAAAAGAGAGGCTGGTTCAGCGTCTTACAGACGACGCAATGTTAGAAGAGCGGCGTCAAATTGAGACAGCGTTCATATGCACAATACATGCTCTTTGTGCCCGCCTGTTACAGGAAAACCCATTTGAGGCAGGTCTAAACCCGGGATTTGAGGTGCTGGCCGGCGAGGGATCCAATGATCTGATTAGAAGTGCGCTCTCCCAGTCAATCCAAATCGGAGCCGAGGGGCACAGTGACTACTCCTTTATTATTCGTACAATAAGCCAGTGGGGTAGTGCAGTTTCGCCTGACTTGTTTCTAATGGACGCTGTAATCGATGTCCTTCTGGAATTGAGGGGTTCGGGCTGTTTCGTCGAGGACTTGATGCAAAAAATAGGCACTTCTGACCAGGAATACCGGCAGACGCTCTCGGAGAAAGCCAATTCCCTTGTCGGCTTCGTCATGCCGAGAGCGCTAGCGGCACTGAAGACTATTGAATTATTGATGCACGCTGTACCTGTTAAAGTCGCAAGAAACATTCAAAATCTCGTTAGCCTCATACATAGATTTAACGATGAACCTCAACTTTTGGAGCGAATTAATGTTGGTAGAGAGGTTGAGAAGTCGTTAGCAAGTCTCATTGCTACAGGTATACTTCCCCAAAGTCTTCAGGAGTCGCTAGTTGCTCTGCAATTCTCCCTTCAATTTGCAAAGCAGTTAAAACCAGTAGACAGATCTCTTCAAGAAGAAGCATTTGACCTTTCTGTATCGCTCATGTCTCTGGTTGTGATCGTTTGGAAGAACTACACCACTGCGAAATCGAACATAAACGCAATTGATATTGATGACCTGCAAGAATTGGCCGTTAGGCTTCTGGAGGGCAATGCGAATGTCGCTAAACGTTATCGGGAGCGGTTCAAACATATCATTGTCGACGAATTTCAAGACACAAGTCTAGTTCAAATGAGACTGCTAAATTCCTTGCGTGGTCCCAATAAGGACGTAACTAACCAGTTTTTCGTTGTTGGTGATCGTCAGCAGTCTATCTACTCGTTCCGCAACGCCAATCCTGATCTCTTCGGCTCGTTATGCCGGGAGTTCGGTTCTTCGACCATTGGCAGTCACATAACTTTGGAGGACAATTACCGAACGCATCCCAGCCTGCTCATGGCAATAAACGGGCTGTTCACAAATCTATGGGCGAATACTGACCATCCGTTGCAGCACCAAATTGCGATGCGCGCTGCGGAAGATGATGTACTACGCTTCGAGCTACTAATTTCTGCAGGGCTTAGAGGCGACTATTATCGTCGCGATGAAGCAGCCGCACTCGCAAACCGAATTTTAGATCTGGTTAATTCGAGTACCAAATTAGTTTACGATAGATCAAATCAATTGCGGCGTGTTCAATATGGGGACATCGCCATTGTGATGAGAAGCCTTAAGGACCTGCGTTACATCGAACAGGAATTCTTGAAGGCCAATATACCGCATTTTGTAATTGGGGGTGTTAGGGGCTACTTCAGCCGAAGCGAAATAAGGGATGTCGTAAACGTCCTTGCGCTAATCACTGAACCTCATGATGATCTTGCATTTGCAGCCCTGCTACGTAGCCCCTTTGTTGGATTAAGCATGGATAGCGTAACAGACATCGTTAACTGTGTGAATAGCGCGCTCTCCCCAATGTGTCTATATATGGCCGTACAAACCCAGGCTGTTCAAGCGAAATTGGGTGAGCACCAAAGCACGCGGATCCTGACTATAACGAGGCTACTAGATTCGTTGAGAGATCAGCATTCCACCATGAGGCCGTCCGACCTGTTGCAGCGAATCGTAGATGAGACGGAATACGATTCCAGGTTGTTGGTGCGTGCAAACGGCCGGCGCAAGCTCGCTAACCTCCGTAAATTGCAGGCGCTAGCGGCAAGCGAAGAGACCTACGGGGTACGGTCATTCATACAAAAACTCCAAAGCCTGACTGAGCTGTCTGAGCGCGAAGGGGATGCACCGACTGAGGAGGAGGATGCCAATGTAGTGCGCCTACTCACCATACACAGCGCGAAAGGACTCGAATTTCCGGTTGTCATAGTAACCGATCTTGGTCGGCCCCTGATGCGTCGCGAAAACCGTGCATTTGTCTGTGACGGTTCGTCGCAAACCTTAGGTGTGAGTGTGGACGGTGTGCCGGACATCATCTACCAGCTCCTCGTGAGTGCGCGCGAGGAGCGGGAGCGTGCAGAGTACCTGCGCTTGCTATATGTCGCGATGACCCGTGCTAGAGATTACCTTATACTCGCGGGCGATGTAATACCCGTGAAGGGTTTTAACTGGGCCTCTTATGTCTTCCCATCGCTCGGGATTCTAGAAGAACCGCGTATCCCACAAGTGGTCAAATTAGTCGGGGGACACTCGGCGCTCGTTTCACCAATTTCGTATTATGCACGTCGTAAGCCTACGACGATAGACTAAGCCCAATCGGCTCCGTAAACGCGGTTGGTGCGTTGATGTTCGAGTACCTAGGACCTGTCGTGGGATAACACACCATTGACATACAGAGCAAAGCCATGGCAAGTTGACTGCAAGCCATGGAATCGTGACTAAGTTCTCTGGCCCAATGCCATGAGGTACGGTTCCCCTTAATATCTCCCATAAAATGTGCAAAGTCAGTCCGGCAGCAAGATATCCCGCTAATTTCTTGTCATCGGAATTCCGAGCACCTGAAGCCAAAATCAATGCGGGAACCAGGGTGCTGTGGGCTAGGAGGAGCCAATGGGACGACAGACCAAAATAGCCAATGATCCAATCCGGCAGCACCATACCCATACCGAATGCAGCAACGAACCAAAACTGAGGCGTAAAGCGGAACCCGGCACCCCTGATTAAAGTCGACCACATGAAGGCAATAAACAATGACCCCGCTATAAGCCAGAATCTTAAAACACCGTCCTCATGAATCCTTGAAGCAAGGGAAACAGCTTGACCGGCATTCAGCACTCCTGCGCCGTATTTTGCCTTTGGTAAACGCGGAGTGGCGGACTGTTCCAGGATAGATCTTACGTCTTCAGGCCGTCTAATGCCCGTAGACTGGATTAGTGCAGCAGTTGCGGCTACATGAGGAGCAGCCATTGAGGTTCCCTGGAACCTATAATAGTCGTCCTTAACCAGACCAGTTCCATCACCCATGGTATTCTGAAGAATACCACCGTCAGAACCCCCTGTGTGCGTATCCCCTCCCGGTGCAGCGAGACATAGGCCATTGCCATAATTGGAGTAAAAGCTTAACTCACCAGATGGGCCAACCGCCGAGACTGCCACGCAAGACTTGTATGCCGCGGGATAGCTGAGCCGATCGGTACCGTTATTGCCTGCCGCACACACTATAGTAACGCCCTTGCTATATGCATATGCGCAAGCGTCTTTTATTAATCTGTCGGGGAGAGGTGAGCCCAAACTCATGTTGATAACTGTGGCATGGTGATCAACGGCATATCGGATGGCTTCAGCAATTCCTGCGGACGAACCCCCGCCGAAAGCTGAAAGTGCCTTGATGGGCATTATTGTCGAGTTAAATGCTAGGCCCGTAACTCCCAGACCATTATTGGTTGACTCAGCGATGGTTCCGGCAACGTGTGTTCCGTGGCCGTTATCGTCGCTGGGAAGGTCATCACGGTGTATAAAATCGTATCCCGGAGCAAAATGCGTTTGGTTGAAGTCCTGGCACTGAAACCCACGCTCGGTGTGGGCATAGGCCACTCCTGTATCGATTACTGCAACAGTCGCACCTTTACCGGTGGCTATGGACCAAGCGTCGCCAGCATGAACCATGTGGAAGTTCCACTGTTCTTGGTACCGCGGATCATTGGGTTGGTACGGCTTGCGGTTAGTCTTGGCGGTTCGGTCGACATCAGAATTGTCGATCACGTATTCTGACGGAAGTATTTTACTAGAAGGTACGCTGTAGATGTGCTCTTCATCTGCGTCTACCACGGCGGGATCCGCTCGAAGGTCTAGGATTATTAGGTGCAGCCGCCTATTACCAGGAATTGAGCCCACAGCAATTTCAGTTTCGTGGTGCAGCGGACTGCGCCATCTTAAGGAGATGCCATACTTTGATTCTAGCGACTTTAGATCTGAATCAGTCTCACCGGGCTTTAGTTCAACCTCAATCCTATGGGGAATGGTCCAGCGAGTGACCGTGCTAGCGCGAAAGCTGAAATGTGGCCTTGGGCTTCTCGTCCCAAACCATCCCGCCACTAGCGGAAAAGACAAGATGGCAATCGCGGTGACAAGCCACCACCTAAAATGATACAATTTGCCCTGACCACTCATAGTTGATTTCCCCTAACGCGCCCTTATTTGCTTAGCCAATCAGGATGGCGCCGCAGAATATACTCATATCGATCCAGTATTCTTCCGGAGACCATGTCAAACAGAGGATTTCCACCTGCATAAACAGTATCAGGTGGGTCGCCATACTGATTGAGACGATCCTGCTTTATTCGCGAATCAATTTCATGCTTCTGTTTTTCTGTTAGGCTCATTACAAAGTCACCTCCCACTCTAATTGAATTATACAGTAGAATTATCGGTAAGCATGGATATTGGCTCGATTCAAAAGAGTGGAAGACACGAGGGTCGTTGTTGCCACCACTAAGGATGCATCCTAAATGACTAAATTTCAGCGCCCAGCAAGAGTAGTTTGTGTATTTGGTACGCGTCCGGATGCCGTCAAAATGGCGCCGGTAGTGCATGCGCTGCGCAGCCGCTCGAACGTCTTCAATACTAGAGTGGTAGTTACCGGTCAGCACCGAGAGCAACTCGATCAGGTATTAAAGGTATTCAATATCGTGCCGGACCTCAATTTGAATATTATGCAGCACGGTCAATCGCTCACGGATATTACCATACGGGCGTTACAAGGTTTGGACACGGATTTTCAGGAGAATGGTGCCGATATTTGCCTGGCACAAGGAGATACAACCACAACTTTCGTGGCAGGTTTAGCTGCGTTTTATCACAAGATTCGTTTTGGGCATGTGGAGGCAGGGCTGCGTACGGGAAACAAATTTGACCCGTTTCCCGAGGAGATGAACCGAATGTTAGCTGCGCCACTTGCCACCTGGCACTTTGCTCCTACGCCGGTCGCGAAGGATAACCTGATTCGTGAGGGTGTCGATACATCTAATATCTATGTAACAGGCAATACATCAATTGATGCGCTTAAGTGGGTGGCATCCAGCGGTTACAAGGTAGATGACCCGCAGATTGAACAATTACTATCCTCGGGTAGTCGTATTGTGCTAATTACCACTCATAGGCGTGAAAACTGGGGCGAACCCATGCGCAATATTGCAGCCGCAGTGGCCAAATTGGCAGCGGACTTTAAAGAAACGTCATTCGTGGTAGCTCTCCATCGTAATCCGATCGTGCGGGAAGTACTGTGTCCTGTGCTTGCCAACATCGAGAATGTACATTTAATTGAGCCCCCAGACTATGCGCCTTTCGTCATGCTCATGAAGGCTGCGGCACTCATACTTACGGATAGTGGTGGAGTTCAGGAGGAGGCGCCCACACTCGGCGTGCCTGTTCTCGTACTTCGTAGCACTACTGAACGACAGGAAGGCGTAGATGCCGGCACTGCCAAGTTAGTCGGTACAAACACCGATTATGTGATTAGTGAGGCGACTAAACTGCTTACGGATGCAAGTGCTCATGCTGAGATGGCACATGCGGAGAACCCATATGGTGACGGAGTCGCGGCTGATCTCATTGCTGATATCCTTGCAGAGTCGGTCATTTAGCGATTTGGCAAGGATTTGATGGCTGTTAGTCTGATAGCTCCTCTAAGGTAACCCACCTGACTAGTGAATAATTAAAGACCTGCTGCATGCTTAAGCAGAGAGCATTACTAACCTTTGAAGCATCAACGTTGTGACCGAGCTCATGCGCCAT
Source organism: Chthonomonadaceae bacterium (assembly GCA_027450145.1). Classification (GTDB taxonomy): domain Bacteria; phylum Armatimonadota; class Chthonomonadetes; order Chthonomonadales; family Chthonomonadaceae; genus JAJZFK01. The sequence goes on from DAIDKH010000042.1 coordinate 9,044, forward strand.
CGAAGTGACTCCGCGGTCCGCGATTCCGCAAGCAACGATGAGGTCAAAATATTCAAGGTCGATGTTCGTATTCAAGGCAAAACCATGTTGGGTAATCCAGTGACTGACCTTAATGCCCATTGCCGCTAACTTGCGACCACTAGCCTCGTCCGGGTCAATCCATACTCCCGTCAATCCGGGCACGCGACCGCCCTCTAAGCCGAACGACCTGATAGCTACGATTATCACCTCCTCAAGGCTGCGAAGGTATTGATGAACATTTCCACAGTGCAGATCATTGTGGAGGTCGATAATCGGATAGCCCACTACTTGCCCCGGACCATGGAAAGTGACGTCTCCACCTCGATCCGACTCGAATACCTCTACACCCAGTTGCTTTAGGCTATCGGTGCTTGCAAGAAGGTTACTTGGTGATGCAGAACGTCCCAACGTAATCGTGGGCGTATGCTCTGTGAGTATCAATACATCATTATCTAAACTCGATCGTCTCAGACGAGCTATTGTCTGTTGCAACCTGCGTGCATCGGGGTAATTTGTGATGCCGGCGTCAAATACCCACAGTTCATTCGTCATAGTAGTGTCCACACTTTGTGCTGAAGATATTAGCCATTGTGGCTAAGCGGTTAATGCGTGCTAGTTAGCCCACAACGATCTGCTTTCAGCCGAGATTAAATGGTCATGGTATAATATATTAGCCGCAATGTCACCTTGATCATTGCAAGCGAAGGAGATGTTCACATGGCTAAAAAAGATACATCAAAAACCAACGTTACCGCGCGCGCTGCAGCTAAACTTGAACAGTCTACCTGCCGTTTCTGCGGTCGCAAGCCTGAGGTAGTACGGGTTCTCACTCCATCCGGCAAAACGCAAATGTTCCGCAAATGCTGTGCTTCCGCAGGTATTGCTGCGTAGCTACGAATGTAAGGTGGTATCTGCGCGTTCAACGCGTGTAGATACCGCCTCGCGTCGTTTCTCCCGCTGATGGTGCTTCCGTAGCCTGCTCTCCCCTTCATTATATTGACTTTTGCCCCTGTTTGTTGACGCATTCTCTCTCCTTGTGCTATCCTGTTACAACCATCAGGATAAATATCGCGTTTTGATGTGGAACTATTTACATCAATGGCTCGTTATTTAACCGATGTGTTGTGTTTGATCGTTCGTTTACATTGAGAACAAGTGTTGGGTGCATGTGCGAAGGGTGGTTTTCAGTAAGGCGAATCTGCGAAGTTGCAGTGGCTTTGGGAAGATGGATACAAGGAATACTCTTCTCAATCTCTTCACTTCGAGGCTCTAACGACTGGATTAACTTTCCGTCCGCAGGCGCCAACGCCAGGTTCTCAGTCGGCACTCTTGTAATCGACTGCAGGAGTGACCACAACCAATTGGAGAAAGAGAATCATGAAGAAGTTTATGCCCTATCTCGGGGCAGCACTGTCTCTTCTCGCTGTAGCGTGGGCAACTCCTTCAAGGGCACAGGACAATCCCTTTAAGGACGTTCCAACAGATCACTGGGCATACCAGGCTGTTACCGACTTGCAGCAGAAGGGCATTCTCCAGGGCTATCCAGATGGGTACTTCCTGGGCAAGCGCACCCTTACCCGCTACGAATTCGCCGTTGCTCTTGACCGAATGCTTAAGGATCTTCCTGCTGGTACCGCCGGCCCCGAAGGTCCCGCTGGTCCTGAGGGTCCTGCCGGCCCGCAGGGTCCTGCTGGCATGACGCCAGAAGAGGTAAGCGAGCTTCAGGGTCTTACCAAGGAGTTCAAGTCCGACCTGGCTAATCTTGGCGCCAACGTCAAAGAGATCCAGAATCGCCTTGATAATATTGCCGCCCGACTAGATCGACTTGAGAGAAAAGTCAACAACCTTCCAAAGATTTCCGGCGACGTTTTCATTGGGATGCGAGCCGATAATTCGCGTGGTGCGTTTGTCGACGCAAGCGGTTCGCTCCGACCGGGCGCTTCCTCCTTCACCAACAGCGTCAACGTTGTTCATGACTTCCACCTTAAGATATCTGATCACCTTAAGGGTGGCATCATGGTATGGGCAGAGCCTGTCATCAGCAACTACCTCAGCTACGCCTCAAACGGCGCTACTGCCCTTGGCGGTAATGTAGGAGCGAACGCTCCTTCGGCTGAGAAGGAAGTTGGCAGCCTCTACACCGTGGGCATCACTGCTAAAGTGGCTGGTGGCAAGCTGACCCTTGGCCGTTTTGGACAAGCGTTCACGTCCTTGACCTACTCTCGTCCGAACGTCGATGCGTACTTCAATGTACCGTGGTACAACACCGGCAAGTGGATTGGTGATGGTTTCAACTACTCCCACAAGTTTGGCAGCGCCACCATGGATGTGTTGGGTGTTAGCTACCAGACCCTCGGTACCACCGCATCCGGTCTGTTGCTCAACCAACCTCTAGTTGGCGCGCTGGCTGGTCCACGAAGCGCCTCGCCAATCAAGCCTGCCGGTATCTACGGGCAGGGTCAGATTGCCGCTACGCAAGCTCTCGGCACCCACATCAACGTTCCATTCGGCCACAACTACAACATCGGCCTAACAGCCATGGACCTGGGCAGCAATGTTTCTAGCGCTGCTGCATTCAATAATGTTGTAGAATACGCCGTGAACTTTGGTGCACGCCACGTAGGTCCATTCGCGATCACTGGTGAAGTAGCGAAAGCTGTTACACAGAAGTCCATTAGCAATGGTGCACCTGGGCTGTCCAACGACGACAACAATGCCTACATGGTGAATGCTGGCGCCAAATTCGGCAGCGTTCGTGCGAACGTTGGCTACAAGTATGTAGACCCACGTTTCTACTCCGCTGGTTCTTGGGGTCACATTGGTAACTGGTACAACCCAACCAACATTCAGGGTCCATACGCCAATGTATCCTTCAAGCTGTTCCACAAGCTTGGAATCAAGCTTGGTGGCGCATACTACGGCGGAGCACGCAATCGTGTCTATGGCCTTGGCGAAGGCTTCACCATCGGTAGCTCGGTAGCAGATGCGAACGCGTCTCTTAGCTATGCCTTCAATCGCAAGTTCTCGCTGATGGCTGACTACGAGGGTGCGTTCTACAATCTGTCGAGTGGCGTTTCCGCTACCGGCACCAGGTCCCATCCGGTTGAGCAGTACATCACCATCGGCGCCAGCTACCTGCTGGGTGGCAACACCTCGCTTGGTCTAGCGTACCAGATGATTGCTAACAGCTCTACTGGTGGCTTCGGTACGGGCAGCAGCAATGCAAACGTACTGACCTCGCAGGTCTCGGTCAAATTCTAGGCTCTACCTGGAGTTTGTGATGCGAATATTGAAACCGGAGTGGTCTTTCACTCCGGTTTCATCACTTCTAGTGCATATGAAATTGCGTTGTTTGTGCAAGAATCTTTAAACTATGTACACTCCCGATATCAACTTGTTTCGCACTCTCTGTGCCTCAGGAAACCTCATACCCGTAACGCGTGAAATCCTCGCAGATAAGCTCACACCGGTTTCTGCATATGAGAGACTAACCGCTTCAAGTGACGTACGCTATTCGTTTCTGTTGGAGAGCGTTGAAGGTGGAGAGCGCGTAGGCAGGTACTCTATTCTTGGCCGCAATCCATCTCGAGTTCTTCGCACTCGGGGCGACAAAGCAACAATTGATTGTCATGGTACCGTAGAAAACCTTGTTTTACTTCCAGGTGAAGATCCGCTGCTACTCATAAAGCGGTTCATGAACAGGTACCGATATGTATCTAGACCGGGCCTTCCAAGGTTCTGTGGGGGTGCCGTGGGGTTTTTTAGCTACGACGTTGTGAGGTTTTTTGAAGATCTCCCGGATAAAAACGAAGACCCTCTTCAAACGGACGATGCTTGTTTCTTTTTCACCGATACGCTCATCATATTTGACCATGTCCGCCATAAGATGATTCTCCTGTGCAATGCTTTGGTCGAGGGCGATCCGGAGGCCGCCTACGCCGAAGCGGTCGAGAAGCTACAGGCACTCGAGGCAAGCCTAAAAGCCTCTCCTGTCGTTCTGGAGCCAACTACCTCGCAGCCAGAGGCTGCCAATGAAATGGTGGTAGAACATCTTTGCAGCCGTGAGGATTACGAGGCGTCGGTTGAACGTTGTAAAGAATACATTAAGGCCGGCGACGCATTCCAGATAGTGCTTTCACAGCGATTTAAGGTGCCGTTTACTGCGCCGCCATTCGATATCTACCGTGCATTGCGATCTGTCAATCCTTCACCTTACATGTTCTACCTTGATTTGGGGAGGAGAAAGCTTATTGGTTCATCTCCTGAGATACTTGTTACTGTGACCGGAGATACTGTGAGGCTGCGCCCCATCGCAGGGTCTGCGCCGCGTGGAGAGACTGTTGAAGAGGACCAGCGGAATGAGCGGGAACTGCTCGCCAACGAAAAGGAGCGCGCAGAGCACATTATGTTGGTCGATTTGGGACGAAATGATGTCGGACGGGTATCCCAATTCGGTTCTGTAAAAGTGAACGAGTTAATGGTTATTGAGAAATACTCGCATATAATGCATATAGTTAGCGATGTTACTGGTCGACTTGCAGATGATCGCGATATGTACGATGTTTTGCGTGCTAGTTTTCCTGCTGGTACAGTATCTGGTGCCCCTAAAGTACGCGCTATGGAGATAATCGACGAGCAAGAAAAATATCGTCGGGGCTTTTATGCAGGTGCAATCGGTTACTTTGGGTTCAACGGTGACATGGATATGGCCATTACCATTCGAACCATGCTAGTGGATGGTCAAGTTGCATACCTCCAATCAGGCGGTGGATTAGTAGCCGATTCCGTACCCGCCAAGGAATACCAGGAGTGCATGAACAAAGCTGGTGCACTAATTGCTGCAATTAAACGCGCCGAGGAGGGCCTTGATTAAGTCTAAAACGGCTCAATTTAAAACTCTCCAATGAGCTCTCGACGTGTAATAACATGACTTGGGAATTCCAGCATGGCGATATATTAATTGTTGCCGACCAATATGCGAGCTCATTTTGTGAATAGAGACGATAACCAATGACTGCCCGTCATAAAAGCTGACCAAGTTGTCGTTTGCATGACAACAAACCGTAAACCAAATGGGAAATCTAAACGAACGTCAGTGCAAATTGGCGCTCAGTAATCGTCAAAATCGTATATGACAGTTGACCGCTGTCCACCACGAAATTGGTTCTTGTGCTATTCGGCTACAGTAGTCTCAAATAATAATGGTCTTTGGGCAAGCCTAAACTAAGACGTCAATAGTTTAAGTAGTTAGTTCACTGCAAAATCGAGTTGTTGGTTGACTTTTTAACCATTGTAATCATAACTTGACCAAATTATAATTATGCGATCACGCTATGCAGCAGCATTCGTTTATTTCACTACTGTTCTCGAAATTACCGTAGAATAAAGTGAATTTTGGTGATAGTTTGTGGTGGTTGTAATAAATTACCGCTATGGTCGTAGCTGGCAGTTGCCAGATTACCATGAAAGATTACAATCGGGTAGAATACAACGTCGGCAGATCCCCCCAGGGTGCCGCGTTTACGGCAATCTATTTGGAAGGGGTCATTGTTGGATGGCTTTTAATCAGCGGCTTAAGCGAACTACACTGCTAGGTGCTGCAATAGGACTTTTCGGGCTGGTGGTATCTGGTTGTGGTGGCGGCGCAAGTAGCAATGTCGGTCCGGTTCAAGGTCGGTTTGTTAGTCCTGGGACTACTCCATTCGTTAATTCGGCCAGCCTATCGCGGGCTGTGTGCCAGGCAAATCAAATTCAAAGCGGTCGCGCAAAATGGACAGTTCTCATCTACATCAATGCTGCAAATAACTTGCAGCCAGATAGTCTACTTAACGTAGCTCAGATGGCGTCGGTTGGCTCAGATGGAACAAATCTCAACATCGTTGTACAGTGGAAACAGGCCGACGTGTGTCCGTACTTCAGTTCTGTAAACAACTGCGGAAACCCCTCATTCATTGGAACCCATCGGTACTATATACTTAAACATTCACAAGCCGATGTCACCGCAATACAAAATGGTGATACGAGTTCGCTCGAGGATCCTCAGGAGCGGTTACCGGATCCGTCGACAAACGTTAACGGTACATCCGATATGGGTGACTGGAAGACCCTACAGAATTTCATACAGTGGGGTGCCGCTCACTATCCTGCGGATAATCTTGCAGTGGTAGTTTGGGATCACGGTAGTGGTGCATTGCCTGTACTTAACCGTTCAGTGGGCAAAGGCATTGTGACACGGGCTGTCTCCCAGGATAGCAATACGGGGAATCAGATTACGACACCACAGTTGGCCGAAGCACTGGCAAATCCGCCGCAGCCTATCGATGATCTTGTGCTGGATTGTTCGTTGCAGTGTACAGCCGAAGTCGCATATGAGCTACGCAATTCTGCCAAGGTTCTAGTTGCCAGCGAGGAGAGCCCTCCCGGCGCGGGTTACCCCTACAATGTGTGGCTTAACGATCTTAAGTCTGGCAGCGCCAATCCTTGCACTGCTGGGCAAAGCCTGCTTAATGACATGCTTGCAGCCTACCCAGGTTATACTGACATTACACAGTCGATGATCGACCTCTCGCAGATGACCAATGTTGCGAGCGCCATAAACACCTTTGGCTCGGCCCTTTTAAACCATGTGTCCGACCAAACTAATCTCGAATACAATGCACGGTTCAACTCACAGTATTTCGAGTTTCCTGAGTACAAGGACCTGTACGATTTTGCAGATATCGTCCGGACTTCCGCCGGTGTGCCAACCGACCTTCAAACGGCAGCTGCGGGTGTTGAAAATTCGCTTCTAGGCACGAACGGTGCGATCATGTCATTCGTTCATGGTGCGACTGGTCAAACCTACTCGTCTGGTTTATCAATCTATCTGCCTGGCCCACAAGAGCCCAGTTCAGTTGATACTAGCGTGGGCTATGACCCTGTTTATTCTTCACTCGCGCTCTCTCAGGCTGCTCCTGAGTGGCCACTCTTCCTGCAAGCTCAAAAGCAGTAGGTCCTGGACCCGGCAGTTGAGGAATGTTCCAATTGCCGGGTACCCAGCTTTCTGGCCTTGGCCCCACATCGTGTCTCGACACTTTTAAGTCCTATAAGGTACTGTGTCGCTCCACTAACAACGTCTGTGGAGATCCGTCCCGCCTGGTGCTCCAAGTTGTGATTAGCAATTCCCAGGATTGCATGCTATTTGAAAGCCGTCATCGCACTACCAGCAGACCTTTTAAACCGCTATGGTTAAGCAGCAACAGTCTAAAATCTGCGTTGGTTGACAGTGTAATGAACCCGGCCCAACGATTACGGCGAAGGGCTGCGGCCACTCCCGTACCCTTTCTAAGGTAGTATTAGCAAGTAACAAGTGTGCTGTAAGAGAGATGATTGCCGTGTTATGTGCACCATTTTGAGGTCGATACATTTGAAACAGTAGTGGAGAACCGTACATGAACGACACACACCAGAGCGAAATTACTGCTTTAGAGACATTTGACGATCAATTTGCCTTGCGGTTTGTCCGTAGCCGTGCCACAATCTATTATTCGAACTACTCAAGTTATACCGATACAGGAAAGATCACCTACCTGGATAACCACTGGCTTGAGCTGCTGAAGGATAACGGTGAGCAGCTTGTTATTCCTGTTAACGCCGTACGAATTATCAAACTTATTGAGGCAACCGACAAATCACATGAAGCAACGACCCTCCTCCGTCCATCGGGTCCCGACGCGACGGCAGACAGTTGAGGAACCCAGCGCGAGAAACCCGTTTAGAGTAGTTATAGCCGTACACCGGCCCCGGTTCAGACGGCGCGCAGAGCGAGCGGTACAGTTTGAGAATTGGGAAATAACCGTTTTATTGAATAAGGAAGATGCTGTTGGTGCTTGCCAGCGTGGCCCTCGTCCACCAGACATCCTCGTGATATCCCATGATTTCGGCCGCCAGAAAACCTTGGCGATCTTCCGTGCCGTCCAGAATTTACGATCCTCGGGTCTCAAAATCGTGGGCTTGGTAGAGGATTGCAACAGCGGACCCGACGAATTTCCGGAAGCGGTACCCGCCCGACTGTGTGACGTTTGCCTTACCGAGCCCATCAAAACAGCTGATTTACAGGCCGTTTTTGTCAACCTGTTTGAGCAGATACGGGGAACAGCCGCACGTCAGCTACTGCAGAGCAAGACCGGCGGTCGCGACTCCGAGTCTGTTGAAGATGAGGACGACGAGATCTAAGCGGGATCTAGGGACGGCGCAAACGTGACAACTGGGATACTGCTTTGGTGTTGGCCTCGGCGGCATCTAGAAACTGCCGTTGAGGAACCTGTATTCCCAGTTCGTTTTCACCAAACTGCTTTGGTTTCATGTTTTTTCTGCCCGTAAGCTTGATCCGTACTGTGCGAGCGAGAAGGTGTTGTGACTGCTCTATAAGGTAAACGCCATGTCGCTCCGTTGGCCATTCTACCAGTGCTTCGGCGCTTTCAAGCACGAGCGTTCGCCCATAGGAAATACGAAGCTTCTTTCCCGCACCCCAAGGATTGTAAATGCGGCATGTGTTCCCTAGTAGACTGCGTACTGCCGCATATACAAGTACTCCTCTTCGTGCCTCCGCACACACTCTAAACCCTCCTGGAGCCGCCAGTGCATACGCGGCGTTCCATGACTCAGGTATCTCGCTGCCCAAATCTAGTGTTCCAGTTACGAGACGATCATATGAGGACTCTAGGTCCCACAGATCCCAAACCGGTGGAGTTTCTTTAAGGAGTAAATCAGTAAGGCTGGCTATGAATTGTGCGCCCTGGCGAAGATCCGGGCCGTTTCCTGATTGAGTGAACCAACCTTGAGCGTTCACCCGTTTGGATCTCAACAGCTTGCGCAATGCTGTCACACGGTCATCGGTTTCCGTGCTTGGCCTACGTTCACACTCAGTGAAACCTTTCTCCTGCAGTTGTTCACACAGGGACTGCCAATCGTGCTGCCTATCCTCATCGATCTGCAGTTCCTTGGAAGCCCATAAGAGCGCCTGGACGACGGAATGCAACAGGCTAAGGCCCACATGTTCAACAGGCTGGTATGCGATAGGTTGGTTTATACCAATATTCATCCAATCCTCAGAAGTTGCCTTGTCGATGGCGGCGTCCGCCGTGGCTCTAAGGATGCAGTACACGCGTTCGCTAAGGAAATCAGGATCCGGCGCATAGCGGTAGGTCTCCCACAATAGCAGACAAGTACGTAATCCATCTGCAATACGCTTAGCATCGGTTTCAGCACTTGGCACTTCTGCTGCAGGAATAAGCGCCCTCAATGGATGTCCAAACCGGTTGAATTGAGTTGGGAAGATAGCTCCACACACACCATCATCCTGACTCGTAGTAGCTGCAACATGCGGCAGTATACGATTAAGCGTGTCTACTGCAGGCACAGTGAGCTCCATGTGGCCAGTAGGCAACATAGGTGCGATGAGGTGTTGGATATCCCTAAGCGAGTACGTTGCACTGCCATCTCTGCGGTCTCCCGCAGTTAACAAATTTGCTCCATTGGCCAGTGCCGCGTCTGATCCGCAAGAACAGCAAGCCGAGTAATAAAGGTGCAAGTACCAAAGGTTTTCAGCAAAGGCGGCAAGCGGATCGGAAGCGCTAGTTAGGCAAACGAACGATCTCTGCCAGAACGCTGCCCAGTGTTTTCGATGTTCCTTAAGCAGAGCTTCAAAACCTAGTTCCATGGCACGGTTGATCTGCGCCTTAGCATGCATAACTGGGTCGCCATCTTTTGGAGTAGTAGCTACTGCAACATAAATCGTAAAGTTGCACGAGCGAGACGGTTCAATGTCAATTCTTGCCGTTCTACCATTCACCATGCGGCTCGTTCCGTTCCGGCCCTGCACACGCGCGACCAGAGCGTAGCGTCTATCCCGCAGTCCCTGCATTACGCCTACACTGTCTCCCAAAGCGAAAACACTTGCGGTTCTCCAAATATCTACCTCAATCCACCGTGCGGTGTTTTTGAGTGTTTGATCGTGATAGTCGATCACCAACACGCCTGTGTCTTCGGAAACAAACGAGGTCACCTGGCACGAGCCACTGGGTGATTCACTGTCTATAATTGCAGTTGCCGAATAAAGACACAATCTCTGTTCATACCTGGTTGGAGCTTCAAGAAGTGCTGGCTGAGACCCGATCGAGACGCCGCCTGCGCCTAACAGTGACCAGGCATCTGGGTTTTTTATGGGTACACCGTTGCGACCGGGTGGCGGGTCATCCCACAGATCCGTTTTCTGTACCTGCCAATACAATTTTCCAGGGCACCATAAAGTTGCGCCCAAATCGCCATCGCCGAGGCCCATAGCGTCTTTCGCAGCAGGCGGAGTCCCATATACGACATCATGCCGAGAAATATATGCTGCGTGATCAATGTTTAACGTGGTGCCGTTGAATGCTACGCAGTTATCTCTGGTATTTGGGTCGTGGATCCCTGGGCTACTCGTGGGAGCTGCAGATGGTGTTGCGGCCATTAGTTCCTCGGTAATTTCTTAGGTGGCAACATTTTTATCGGGTTTTTTGTGTTAAATCTGCATGCTATCAGCCGGATTACAGTGAGGAAGAAATATGCAGCATTCGAAAAGTTAGCAGAATACGTGGTTAGGCTTCGACCGGGTTATGCACACCCAATTCAACGGGCCGGTGATGTTATAGGCCAGATTAGTGCTACCGGCACCATATGATTGAGCATATTAAGGGCAATTAAACAATTATGAAATAACGACATTTTTAGAAAACGAATCATGAATTAAGGAGTGTGATGATGTGTGCAGTCGTTGAAGCAAAACTTACCCACTGCAGGCAAAACAGTGTGCAGTGGGCGGGTGACGGAACCGTATTTTATTAGCTTTTAGGCACGATGGCGAAGCGTTGCAGGTTGGCGCGTGCCTGCGCGTTTTGAGGATCGAGCTTAAGTGCTCGCCTATAATCCGCGATAGCAGCTTTAATTTGCTGCATTTGCTCGTACGCGTACCCGCGGGCTACGTAAGTAGGAGCATCGTCCGGGTTAATCGCTAAAGCCCGCGTCAAAAAGAGAATCGCATGCTTGTAGGCTCCAAGCTTTAGTGCGGTAACACCTAATCCTCTAAGCGCATCGTTGCTGTGGTGGTTCGCGGAGAGTGCTTCGTAGAAATACCGCTGTGCGGCTTTAACACGTGTATTGTCATTCTTATGGGCGCTACTGTACGTTTCATCGCCAAGGGCATTGAAGATGACTGCCTTTTGAGCAGCTGGACCACTTCGTTTTGAAGCATCTTGCAGTACCATAAGTGCTTGATGTTCATGACCCGTATGAGAGAGGGCGGTGTATAGCTGGAATGCAGCAGACAAGTTGTTTGGCTGGTCGCGTACAATGGTTGTGAGAGTAGATGCGGCACCGCTATAATCCAGCTGCACCATCTGGGCATTTGCGAGAAGTTGACGATATTGAATATTGTCCGGTTCTGCAGCTACAAGCTGGGACAGAGTTTTAGTCTCACCGGCGATATCCCCCTGGTTCTGCTGCGACCGCGCAAGAAGCTTTAATGCTACCTCGTTTTTAGGGCTCGTATCGACCGCGTGTAGAAGCACAGATTGAGCTTTGCTATCACGGTGGCTTCGTAGCAGAGCTTCCCCATATGCAATTCGAAGGTCATTATTGGTAGGATCTAACGAGGTTGCCCGGTGAAGCGCTACTGCAGCCGTGGCCCATGCATCTGTACCAGTTGAGCTGCGTGCTAATTGTGTAGATGCGAGCGCGTATCCCGTGGATGCGTCTACGTTATTAGGATCTATGCTAAGGGCGTGCGAGTAGGCGACTTGCGCTTGTGCGATATCGCCGGTATGTAGCAGAGAATATCCTAGCCCTACATATGCTAGTCCTTTTGGAATGGCTACGCTTGCCGGATCCAGTTTAACAGCTTGCTCATAAGCTGCGGCTGCAGTTTGCATTCCGCCAGCCTTGACGCACGCGTTCCCCAGACTGTAGTACGCCGTGGCGCTATCTGGTGATACTCTCGTTAAGTCTGTATAGGTCGCCTCTGCATCCTTAAAGTTACCGTTTTTAAACTGCGCCATCCCCAGGTTCAGCAGTATCTTAGGCGAGTCAGGCTCAAGCGTTCTTGCATTCTGCAGGTAGGCGATTGCAGAGGGATTGTTGCCTTGTTGCAATGCGGCATACCCTGCCCATTGCCATGCCGTTGCGTCTTTAGGTTTGAGTTTTGTGGCAGCAAGGAACAACGTTTCCGCCTGAGAAGTATGCCCGGTGTTAATGCATGCTTCGCCGTGGTGGAAGAGAACATCAAATCCGGGCGAACCGGCGCCGTCAATAGATGACCGCTTATGTGCAGCGCTTTCAAACTGATCTACTGCCTCGTGATCTTTGTGCTGTTCAACCAGAGCTATCCCGTAGGCTTCCTGAAGCTGGTAGTTGTTTGGATCTAGTTTGAGCGCCTCAGCATCAGTGTGCGAAGCGTTTTCCCACATAGCCGATGCGCTCGTACTTCCCACCGGTGAAGCTACAGCAGCGTTAGCGTACGCCTTCCCCAGGTCCTCCGTGTATCGGGTATTTCCGGGCTGAAGGCGCGAAGCACTTTCAAATGACTTCAGCGCTTCCGTTATGTTCCCCGTTGCTGCCAGGGCCGCCCCAAGACCATCTTGTATATGTGCTTTCCGAATAGTACGCGATGGGAGGTTTAACTCCCGATATTTGATGTTCGTTGATGCTCCGGACGAAATGGCCCTATTTGCGTTCATAGCCGTTCGGAATGCTGCAATCGAGCCTGGATAGTCCTGCGTGTGGAATAGTGAGCTACCGAGATTGGAATAGATTTGGTACCTGTTAATTCGGAACAGCTGCCTCTTGGGATTTTTGCTCAGTTGGAAGGAATTCGCATGCTCGGCCTTTCTAAACGCTCCAACGGCGTCCGTGTACCTTGCAAGCTTGTAGAAGCTGTACCCCAGGTTAATGTAAGGTTGCGCATCATGGTGACTCCGGTTCGCCACTCTCGTAAGAGGATCTATCGCCAGAGCGTAGTTATGTTGAAGGATATAGATGTAACCAATCCACTGAAGTACCACGGGGTTCTTGGGATCTTGTGCCTCCGCATTGTGCAAATGGGTCATGGCCTCGAACAGATACTCTGGCTTCTGGTCCTTGGTCCATTTGATGTAGAGCTTGTGTGCCGAATTAAAATTCGCCACTACACTGGATGCTTGTGCTGTATTGCATGTGGTTGCAAGTAAAGCGCTTATTCCCAATGATTGCAGCAAAAGACTTGACTTAGAAAAATGTGATAGTGACACGGTATGCCTCCGGTGCGGGCACCAGTTGAAAAGGAGAGATGCCTATGGGAGAGAGAGCCTCCCCCATCGACGCTTGAATGGCCAAAAGCTTAGGGACCAGGTTGCCCTAGCGCTTACGTCGGGAAGACCGCGACCTAAGAGCAGCCCCAGTCAGCAACGTAGAGAGCAACCCTAATGCCGTGCTTGCTTCGGGCACGCTGGGCGGAAACAGCGGAGGCTGTCCGGCGCTTGAGCTGGAGACCAACGGAACAGATGGTAGCTGAAGTGGGGTGGTCGTTCGCGAACCACCGCCAGATGCAAGAGCCGTCGCACCCGCTGCCGGCGGCAGCAGCCACAGTAACCCGGCTACCCAGTGGTTAGCATTATTCAGCAATCCTGGGATGGTATCCGTTACACCCGGCGCCCCCATTACAGCCGCATTTACCACATCTGCAGGGGTAGTACCCGGAGTTACCATCGCAAGTTGTGTACCAAATGCAGAGGTAGCATTCACATCGACATTGGCCGGTAATCCTGTGGGAGCTAGACTTACGGTAGCGCTACGCGGAACCATGGTCAACATGTTGCCGCATATCTGCAGAAGCATAGGTCTACTACCCGGTTTCATAAAGACAAGATCGCCCTTCTTCAGCCTAACTAAGTGGTATCCTGAGTACTCTCCATTCTTGCTCTGATGGATAAACCATACTTCCAACGTTTCATCGGATGGCAACCGCGAGAGTGTGAGGTGATTAAACATATTAAACAGCTGTGCTCGAGTCATGGAGAATACCATCTCGTACCGGTGGAGCACTAGTGGATGCGATCGAACCTCATTAACAAGCTCGCGCACCGAGTGTACCCGTGTAAGCAAAAACGCGCCATGTGGTACAGGCCGATCGGCCCGAGCACCGGTTGCCGTTGCGGCTGCAAGGCTCGCCGCAATCAACGTTGCGGCATACCGCTGCATTTGGCGCGAGGAATTACTCATTTTCTTCAACGTCCATCTCCTCTGAACCGGGTGTTCAGTTAACGGTAACTGTGGCTGTGGCGTGTACTGTTGGAAGAGCATTACTGGCGACGGTAACATAGTACGTTCCCGCTTTAGACGGTGCAGTATATGACCCCGAGGTTGTAATACTCGAACCGTCAGGTTGAGCAGTGCTTCCTGCAATCGCGCCTGGTAATTTGTTGCCGCTTGCATCCGACGCAAACCACGAGATTGAATTATCGGTTGATCCTACTACTTTTAGAGAGTAGCCGAAGGTGCCAGTGGCGCCTGGACCAAGGGTGATCGATGTGGGTGAAATTGATATTGTCGCAGTTACAACTGTGATGAATAGCATGTCTGATTGCGAAGGATCAGCAGCGCTAGTGGCCTTCACGATGTAGGTGCCGGCTTGACTGGGTGCAGTGTAAATCCCAGCTGCATTTACCGTTCCCCCATTGGTCGATTGCACAGTCCAGATCACGCCTACATTGAACGTACCGGTAACGGTTACGTACTGTGCAAGATTCACTGTGGAATTTGCTGCGGTCGAGAGGGTGTGCGTGGTCAGCTGCAGGTTTACCGCACTGGGAGCTACGGATATTGTTGCTAGTGAATATGTGGACGGGTTTGAGTGACTAGCCACCTTAACATGGTATGTTCCTGGGGAACTGGGTGCTGTATACAGGCCCGTTTGATCTACCGATCCGCCACCGGGCTCCACAACGCTCCAAACAACGCCCAAATCCGCAGAGGTACCTTGAATTACGTAGGTGAAGGCGCGTGACCCACCGGGCACCAGCGATGAAGTAGTTGGGCTCACCGTGAGCGATGAGATACCTGACGAGCCGGACGAACCGCTGCCGCACCCGGTGAGACCCGCGAAGACGCCGCATGTTGTGGTCAATAGAAGCCTGCGTGAAAAATTCATCAGTGTGCCTTCCGCCAATGTCTCCGGATAATGGCTCACCTCAAACGCGAGCCAAATCTCCGGAATTTCAAATGTATTGGGACTAAATGAACCACCGGGTTTTAGACTAGGATGAGGCTCAAGTGGTTCAGTAGATGTGGTTGATTTTAATAGTACAAGTATATAACAAATGTATAGAAAATGAAAATGAAAGATTTCACACACTACATGTGAACTATTTCACACAGGCGGCGTGCAAACGTGCCACGGATGGCTTTTGGGAGGTTCTTTACGTGCAAAGTAGCAAATTAAACTAAAAGACTTACCATCTGAACGTGCAATCTGCGGTGTTAGAGCCAGAGTGATATCCCGCGTTCACCTGCCTCCACACCGCTAAGGTATGCCTCGTGGATTTTGCCAGCATTGGGTCTCAAGCCGTCACCACAAACGAGCAACAGCCCCTCGCTTCCTTGAGGATTCGCGTCGTCAAAATAGACCATACCGATGGGTTGACTGTACTTCCAGCGCTTTACCTGAAACCAATCTGGGGAATGGAAGGGTTCACCAACTACATTGCGGATATCACTAATAACCCTTGAAGCGGTTAGTGCATCTTCTTCGAAATAACAATATTTGCTAAACCGCGGCCCCATCTGGGCTATTAATACGTCGTGCGTTCCTTTACAGTGGCTTGGTCCCTTACTTGATTCGAAGGCGAGCCACTGCAGATCAGCCGTCCGATCCTGAGCAAGAAGTGCATAGTAATCAGGTGGTGGCGGTGCGTTGTAGTACCCAAGCATAATAGATATACAGGATCGGTATTCAACCTGGCGCAACGAACGCACCCTGTCCAAGAGAAGAATTGGCTCTGGCGTAAATGGCGCACTGGTGGCTACGATGTCTGCTGCCTGTGGAAGAGGAGCACTTACAACAACACCCTGAAATTCACCAAATGAGACATTATTATTGTCAAACAGCTCTACGGTGCCGCCGTTTGTAGCAAAGTGGTGGACAGTCGCGTTTAGGATTACAGTGCCGCCTAGCTCCTGAAGTCGCGCCGCGAGCAAGCGCGCGATAGTATTGATGCCGTTGTAATAGCTGTATTTTGGTGATTCGTTGCGCTCTTCATCCGCCGCATGTACACCTGCAGAGGTACTCCACAGGCAGACTGGTTTTTCAATTTGAACCAGGTCTTTACTGGAAAGCTGGTTTGTCATGAGAGAGTGCAACGCGGACTCACCAGGTTTGATATTCTGCGCACCATGATCAACAGCTAGATCACCCACGCGGCGGGTCGCAACTCTGCCGCCCAGACCTCGGCTTTTCTCTATAACCGTTACAGTTGCACCCGCAGTCTGTAGAGTGATCGCGGCGGCCAGACCTGCCATACCTGCACCTATGACGGCAATGCGCGGCCCGTTCACTGTTTACCTTTTCCAGGTTCCGAAAGAATCTGCGCGGTAGTGTATGAGCGCCTGCTAGTCATAATCCTTGCGCGTAGCTTTTGCCCCACATGTCGAGGATTAGCCTCAACATCTACAAGAAAACCATCAACCCAGCCAACGCACTGCCCCGAGTCTTTTAGTAGCGAGCGCGTGACGCGGCACTCTACCACCTGCAGTCGCTTAACAGCCTGGCGCAATTTCTCCATTTCCTGGATCTCGCATGGCTCAATAGCGTATTTCTCCAAATGCATCGAGTCGTCGGCTCTCACGAAGAGGGCGCGCTGCAATAATCGCTCGAGTTCTTCAATGTTACAGCCTTCGGGCCCAATGAGCAACTCGGCAACGTCAGGATGGCAGCAGATTGAAAACGCTTCTCGACGACCATTACGGTTATCAAGCACAATCCTACGTAGATCGCGCTCAACAAATAGCGAAACGCTCTCTGGAGACGATAAGTGACCACGCCCCTTGCAATACGGGCACTCCTCGGTTAGAAACGCATTCAAGGTCTCACCGGTTCGTTTGCGGGTCATCTCTACAAGGCCGAGTGCACTTATACTGGAAATTTTCGTTCGTGATCTGTCACGCTTAAGTGCGGTCTCAAGAGCCTTAATTACCGCTTGCTTATCGCGCTGATTGTTCATGTCGATGAAATCAATTACGATGATGCCACCAATATCACGTAGTCGCATTTGGCGAGCGACTTCGACTGCCGCCTCAAGATTAGTTCGTACAATGGTCTCAGCAAGGCTGTTACCGCCCACACTTTTGCTCGTGTTTACGTCAATTACTGTGAGTGCTTCAGTTTCATCAATCACCAGCGAGCCGCCCGATTTTAGAAACACCTTACGTCGCATAAGCCTCTCTATTTCGTCTTCAATTTTGTAGAAGTCGAAAATGGGCTGTGCTTCATCGTAGAGTTGGATTCTGCCGATTAGCTTTGGCGAAATTCGCTCAAGAAGTTGATTCGCCTTGAAATACTCGGCAGGATCGTCAATCATCAGCTTCTGAACATCGGACCCAAAGACATCGCGGATGGTTTTGTAAAGTAGCGTGAGGTCTTGCAATATCAGGGCAGGAGGGCGTGATACGCGAGCTTGTTGAAGAGTTTGCCGCCATGTTTGTATCAAGAAATCCATGTCTGCGGCGAGCTCTTGTTCAGTTTTGTCCTCAGCCTCGGTGCGAATAATAAGGCCAAAACCAGGCTGACGGATAGCGTCGCCAATCTTTTTGAGCCTATCGCGCTCTTTTGCATCTTCGATTTTGCGAGATACACCTAGTTGATCGGTTTCGGGCATGAGCACCAGATACCGACCTGGCAGCGAGACTCTTGTAGAAACGCGGGCGCCTTTCGTCCCACGTGGTCCCTTAATTACCTGCACAATGAGCTCTTGGCCCACGTGAAGAACGTCCTTAATTCGCTGCTGGCGAAGGGTGGAACGCTTGAACCTTCCACGAGGATGTGTGCTGGAGGCAGTTGTGCCAGTCGTGGCTGCCTCTTCGGCCTCCTCTTCACCATCCTCAAGTATCTCTGCCGGTTCTTCTACCATTTCAGCAATAGCGTCTGCTGCTTCCTTCTGAAGTTCCATATCGACCGGAAGTGAGGCACGTTCTACAGGTCCCGCCGAGGAAGCAATGGCGTTAGCGTCGCGTCTAGCTCGGCCGAGGCTAATGCGCTCACCCGTATCGGCGCCGGAAATGTCCTCGCTTGTAGGCATAACGTCGCCAACATATAAAAATGCATTACGCTCTAGGCCTATGTCTACAAACGCGGCATCCATTCCTGGAAGAACATTCACTACGCGGCATTTGTAGATGCTGCCAACCACACGTTCGGCCCGCTCGATGTATAGCTCAACAAGGCGGCTGTCTTCCAGTACCGCAATTCTTGTCTCTCTCTCACCGACGTTGACCAGAATCTCTTTAACCAGCGGGGGATTTGACATACCCGGCTTCTCCTAATCTGCAAATTCCATAGGCAGGGAAATTGGCTGTTCGTTAACGTCCAGCATCATCCTTCGCACTGTCCTGCGAGGCTTTATTCCCGGTAAAAACTGTGACAGAAGTGTAATAACTTCTGTTGGTTTAAGGTTACCACTTTCGCCTTGCCCAACGATCATCGTAATAACTGCGCGGCTGGTATCCGCGTCAAACTTCTCTAATGCAAGGCTGTAAAGATGCTGACGTGCATCCAGTTGTCTCGTTCGGCCCTCGCGCTGCCGTTCAAGCGTAATACTGGGTAGAGCCAGCAAGTTATCAATGGCAGCTATGATCGTCGCGTAATCGGTAAACACGGGGCAGCTACATATTGTGGCATACAGCGCCTTCGTAATATCTTTAAGAAGTGCTTTTGCTTCGTCGTCAGTTATATTTCCGCAAGCTATTACGTGAAAACCGGGTGGTAGAACTGCATTCAATCGCTGGGCGGTTTCCATGCACGAAATCTCTTCAACTAAGTCAATAATGAGAGGTTCGCGATCACCAGTAATACCGGTGCCAAGCGCGGAAATAAACGTAAGCCGTTCACGGGGATTAAATCCGGCGGTATATGCAATGGGAAGGCTAGCTCGTCGTATCGCACGTTCAAACGTTCTAAGGATATCCAGGTGACCAAGCCAGCGTACTGATTCGCCCTTTTCAAACTGCACCAATAATTTCGGCATTATGTCGGCAATACTGTCCGTTCATAGGTATGTAAATACAACGGGACCGGAGTCTGTCTGTGCATTCTTCCGTTCCCGTTGAAAACTACCGAATTAGGAGAACACTACTTCTTCTTGCTGCTCGCAGCCTTCTTGCTTTTGAGATCCATCTTGTACGCGGCCTCAGCCTTTGCAAGTTTCTGCTTTGGCGATAGCTTTGCCCAAACTGGTGGGCAGGAGCTGCAGCAGAAGTGAACGCGGAAGTGACCGATAACCTGGGGCTTGCCAGCCTGCATTTTGGGCGTTACATGCTCCATGTTGATGGGGCACGTCCAAACATCAACGATTTTTGGCGCTTTTGTTACTTTGGAAGCGGTATGTCGTACGACATGATGCTTGGCTGGTGAAGCGATAGCAGTGCTTCCGCCAATAACTGTGAGTGCTGCACACAATGCCAGTAGAGTTCTATTCATATACAAAAAACCTCCGTACCTACGAATGTACTGTGAAGCAGCTAATCAGCTGATACTTCACTTGTGTTATACGAGAAAAACAACATCCTGTTACGATTATTAGTACAAATTGTACCAGAGTTTTTCTTCACCGCGAAATTAAAATGCCTGACCAATACTAAAATCAGCGCGCCCGCCCTCGTCGCCAACACCGTAATCCAGCCTCAAGGCGCCTATTGGGGTAACTACCAGTACTCCAACGCCTACTGCAACGTGAAGGTGGAACCCACTCTGTTGAAAGCGGTTGATGTTAACCGAGCTGTAAGGACCGCCCCATGCGTCCCCAATGTCGGTAAACAGAACGCCGGTAAACTTAGGAGCCAGCGGCTGGCGTAGTTCAATGGATGAAAGGAACTCGTACTTGCCCCAAAATCTGGAGTCGCGGTAGCCTCGAAGCGTATCTCCCCCGCCCACGAAGAACTGTTCTGCGAACGGTAATGTTCCAGTCGATCCACCCAGCACTGCCCGTAAAGCCAGAATAGTTTCATCCTTTGTGGGGTCGTTTACTGGCCGCCTGCCAGACAAGCTATAGTACTCCCGGGCCTCTAGACTAAGCTTCAAAAATGTTGCACTGCCGTACGTGCCTGGAACAGAGATTCCGGGAATGTTGATGGGCGCCTTCAGGTTTGCGTGTCCAAGCTCAAGTGCAAGTTCCTGGTAACCACCACTGGCAGGATTTAGGTAGTAGTCACGAGTGTCATGCCGTAACGCTCCACCAACCGCGTAGATCGGTCCATCCTGGATGATTTGCAGGTCTTGCAGCGGCAGGTTCAATAGATCCGTCGTCACGTTTTCGGCTCGCAGGAACACCGAGGCGTTCACATGCCTGCCATATGGCCGTCCCAGGGTGATTGTGCCGCCAGCGCGCTGCTCATTGTAGTAGTAGCTTCCACCGTAAGTTGACGCCGACGAATTGAAATTGGAAAGGCTGTTAGAAAAGCGGTATTCAGTGCGGTCGTAAAGTTGAACACTCAGGCTGGTGTGGTGGGAATCGAGGTATGGTTCTGTAAATCCAAGTTCCACGCTGCCGCGGTTTGCAATGCCTCCGGTAGACGCACGCAAGGACAGCTTCTCGTCGGTACCACGGAAATTACTGTCGAGTGCCTCAGCATATCCAACAATTCCACCGGTGGCACTGTAACCCAAACCTCCGGTGATTGAGCCTGTACGCCGTTCCTCTATGGTGAGAGTTATACCAATTTGCCCCGGGCCCATTTGGTATGCCGAAGGAATAACAGACTTGAAGATTCCGAGGTCAAGCAGCGCGCGCTGATCGTCGCGTAGAAATTTCTGGTTGAAGTAGCCTCCCACTTTGGTCTGCATCTCACGAGTTACGACATATTTGTGAGTTTTGTGCAAGCCAACAATTTTAAGTGAAGCCACTCGCGCTACGATGAGCGGTACCTCAAGTACGCCATCGCTAGTAATTGTTAAATCCTGGGAGATTGCCGCCAGGTAGCCCTCCTGGTTGTAGAGGGCTTGTATGTTTTGATCATCTTGGGCGAAATTGGCCGCGTTGAAGACGGTACCTGGTTTGATATTTGCCAGATACTTCATGATAACGTCTGGCTTAATGGGCCCGGATCCAGTGATCGTGATGTTTTTAACGGTTGGGTTTTCTTCTACGGTGATGACCACGGTGCAAGTGCCATTTGGTGGGTTAGGCTCTTCACTCTGAACCTGCACCGGGATGGTAGAGTTCGTGTAACCCGCTCTAAACAGCCCTGTGCGCGTTAGGTTTTGAACCATTTTGTACTGCAGATCACTGGTGAAGATGTCGCCTATTTTGGCGCCAGAAGCATCAATAATAAAGGTTTGGTTCAGCGTTTTGTTTCCGCGCACGATGAAGCCCGTAATTTTGGGGCCTACTGCTATTTGCGGAGAAGTTGTTGGGGCTGTACCCGTGGGTGGCGTTCCTGGCGGTGTAGTCGTGGGTGGGGTAACAGGCGCAGGGGTTTGAATGAGCAGCCGACTCGACAATGGTGTTTGAGCGTATGACAAACGTGGTAGGAGACCCAATCCTGCAGCGGCGCAGATGGAGATACAAGCAGGCGCACGATTAATAGCAATCCTTTTCAAACAGTTCATAAACCGTAAAGTCTCCTTTAAATGCGCGGCGATGCCACTGATGCATTCTGCACCAAAACGCCTCTGTATGTGCAAGTTATAAGCCCAATTATTCACTGCGATAGTAGGGTTCAAGCTTTCGCCTAAGCATTCCCCTGGCGCGCGACAGACGCGTTTTCACATTTTCAAGCGACAGACCTGTCGCCTCGACAATTTCGTTATAGGAGAGGTGCTGATATTCGCGCAGCAATATGATCTCTCGGTACTCAATAGATAGCGATGCGACAGCCGCAACGATGCGCTCCTGCAATTCCCTATCCTCAAGAACACGTTCAGGTGCATTAGCCCAATCTGGTATCTCACGTGAGGCAGCATCGGTGTCTTCTATGTCCTGAGGCTGATCCAGCGATTCAAGGCGCATCGCCTTCATGCGATCTCGCCGACGAATCCTGTTAATGCAGTGGTTACGCGCTATTTGGTATAACCACGTAAAAACCCGCGACTCTCCACGGAACTGATCGAAATGCCTGTAGGCATTAATGAACGTTTCCTGTGTGAGGTCTGCAGCCTCTTCGTAGTCGCCTAAAAGCCGATATATTAGGTTAAATATGCGCTTCTCGTATTTCGCAACCAGAGCATCGAAATCCAGGTTACGGTCAACGTCGTCGGGAGGCAAAGCATTCATGGCGCGATCAGTAGCCTTGTAAACGCGTTCAGCCTGCCCGAACTTACCGCCCATAGCTCCGGGTCCAGGAACCGCAGCCGACCCATTGGAATTTACCATAGGTACCTGCCCCGATTAGAGCTGGACTGTTTGGTGGAATATGCGGCTATGCTGCAATTCAGCAGGGTAAATATGGTCATGGTGCTGGACGCGTCTTCCATTAGGTGGCGATGAGGCACACTGGCGCACCGCAGCAATTAAGCTGAAGTAGGCTCGCTCGCCTGCTTCAATAGGACGAGAAATGACCATAGATGTTACAGAATTGTGTTATGCTGGCCAAATGTAATCGAACTCAACGAACGGTAAATTCGACGTTTTGATTCGCTAATTCAGCCTAATTCTGCACCTTTCTGCCGAATATTATGACACATGCCCGGGGATATACCTTACGCGAGAATTATCATGGCCGCAGGCACTCAATTTAGAAGCGATATACTCCTTCTAACTGAATAGAGTCGATGTTTTGTTCATTTTTTTCGAACGATAATTGTAACCGCTGATCAAGACGAAGGCTCACCTTGATATCTGATAGTACCTTTGAGCCGCCCAACGTGCGGTCGTAAGTAACGTACAGTGGCCCTACAATCTGTCGGCTAAGGGTAAAGCTTAGCTGTCGTATGGGGTCGTAGGTTAGAGCAAGTTCCTGAAAGCCCAGCTCGCGTGCAGGTTGGTCGAACAGAGTTGGAAGCACAGAGTTGGCCACAATACTCGTGACCTGTTGAGAAATGGCCTGCCCAGGGTTTTTATCCAGCCCCTGAATTGTACTAGCGCCCAGTGCGTTCAACAATTGTGCGGTCAGTAGTTTTTGGTCTCCGGCGAAATCCGGCGGGTTTGTTTGAAACTCCAGCGCAAGGCGAGAATTTCCAGTTCTCGTATCTATAGTATTTCCGGTGAGAGGACCTCGTGCTGTTACTGTAACCTGGTAACGCTTTCGACCTGAAAACGTATTTGGGTTGGGCAGAACCATGGCCGTTTCGGCTTTAAGATCCACATTTATACCCAGTATTGCCTGCCCAGGCTGTGTGGGATCGGTAATTGGGTAGTTTAAAGTGATGGTGCCAGGCGGCTTTATTACAAATCGAGCGGTGGGTAGTGTCAGAACACCTTGTGTTACCGATAGATCACCGAAAAGGTGCAGCGGGGTTTGCAAAGTAGTCGTCATGCCCTGGTCTGTGGTTACCCGCTGTCGACTACCAGTGAGCAACAGCGCACCAGTCACTTTGCCATTAAATGCTGAGGCTGCGACCGTTACGTTTCGACGAAGTGCCAGAGTAAGATTTACTCTGGAGAAAAGTGGAACTTGGAATGCACCACCTGTGCCTGAACCAGTAGTTGCGGGGGGTGAAAGATAAGCGTCACTCAGCCCGATGTCCCCAGTTAACTGTGGTCGCGTGAGCGATCCAGTTATGTTTAACGCAATATCTGCCTTGCCGCTTACCGCACCGCCCTGCATACCAGGTAACGGGCTCTCGTTAAACACCGTACTACTAGATCGTATTGAAATGCCGCTAGATGCCTGACCGCCTGGTGCCTGTACAATGGGAAGGGAACCGCTCACCACAATAGGCGATGCCTGTTTTGATTGTGATTTTGACGATATGACATACGTTTCTGCCGTGAAGCCATTCCTCACCTGCAGGCTGTCACCACTGAACGAAAGAGTTCCCTTCAGGTTTCTTACGGCTGTGTGCAAATAGGTCGGCTTGCCAACCGCTGCTTCGCGACCAAAAAGCACCTTGTTCGCGGATACATTAATATCACCCGCGACTCTTGGGTTAGCAAGGGTATTGGTTATCGAGGCACTCCCGCTTAGCTTACCGTCGGTATCTATCACCAGCCCTGGGGCGAAGGCTGAGAGGTCCTGGAGATTTTGCTCTGGGATATTCGCGGTTATGCTTAGCGGCGAATCTTTCGAGATAAATGGTGGCTTCCATTGGAACGTCGATTTGCCCTGAACTATGGCATCGAAAACCCCGCGTGTGCCATCTGGAGCAATGAATGTTCGTGTAAGGGCCAAATCGTCCGCAGTGAGAGTGTCGCCTTTTGCCTGAGCACGGCTAAGGGTGATTGTATCAAATTTTATGTTGCCGTAGGCAAAATTTGTGAGGCTTGCTGAGGCGGTTATCACGGGCTGTGAGGTTGTTCCTGCGGCGGTAAATAGGAGATCGCCTGTGCCGGCTATCGCGGGGAGTTTGGGCGGGTTGGCCATATTACCGGCGATCGCTGCTGCTATTGCCGGTAACGCAAGATTGTATAAGCCGGCATCCACGTCGATGGCGCCCCCAAATTGAACGTTCGCAGTTCGAGCAAGCGCTATTCCTAACGGGCTGGTTATTTTTACCGCGGCTCCGGAATAATCCGGTGCTGGCATCAGCAGACCCTGCCTGGATATAATTCCGCTGGCATCCAGTGTGTCCAGTGCTATGTTGCCAACCTGCAGCGCTGTGCCGTGCAATTCTGTGTCTGCTATTGGGTGCGAGAGTGTGCCAGAAATAGCAGCTTGACCGCTAAGGCCGCCGGTGAGTACCGTTTGAGGACGACTTAGGAAGTCCGTGACAGCGCTGCCTTTTCCCTGTGTTGCGTAGGGCATCTGCAAGTAGAGCGAACGCATTGCTGCCAGTGTGATGTTATTCCATGTGAAGGTACCGGAAATTGTTTTAGACTGAAGGTTGACGACGCCATTTTGGAGATTGAGCAATGGTTTAGCCGATAGTGGCGACTGTGGCGCCTGTAGACGGGCATCCCGTATTACAACATCCTGCCCGTTGCTGTGACCTCTCAAGGATAAGTCGCCTAAAGCGAACTGCCGGTAATTAAGCCCGCTTGCATTAAGCCTCAACGTAGTGTGAAGGTCCTTTAGAGGTCCCCGAGCTGTTGCCTGAAATCCTACATCTCCACTAAAATCCTGTGTTGGCGAACCAGTGACCGCAGTAAAAATTTGTAAAAGCTGCAGGTTGGAGGCGTTCACACTTGCGTTGAGTTGATGAGAACTGTTAAACGATGCATCTGCCTGCACCGTACCACCGGCGGCCGCGAGAAATCCAACCGCGTTGAAAGTACCATCGGAAGCGCCGCTTGCAGTAAGTTGTGCTGACTGTATGGGTATTCCGTTAATTACGCCATCCGTTAGAGTCGCTGTAAGAGGGTGCACTAATTTCCAGTTGGCTGGTGTACCCGCCAGGTGGATTGGGCCAGTATTGAGTGATCCTAAAATCGAACCAGATTGTTGAGCATCAAGAGCGGCAGGTAATGAAACGTGGGCAACGTGCAATGCATCGGCGAGATCGACATGCGCCACCTGCGCAGTGAGGTCGAAGTGAGGAACCTGACTTGTGTAGTTGGAAACTACTCCCGAAAACTGTATGTTGCCCGGAAACCGCTCTACGATTCCGCGCGATACCGACACTTGGTGTCTATCCACTGCAAAGCGTACTGCAGCGCGATCGAGAAAAATGTCCCCTTCATGCAGATTGAATGCCGTTGCCAGCCCCGTTAGAAGGGGCTGTTGAAAGGTTCCACCGAGATGCGCGCGCAGGTATCCAACCCCTGTTAAATCGCTAAGACTGCTGGTGGCAGCGGAGTTACTTTTTGTGACTGCCTTTTGCAGGCGCGAAACGACCTGGTTGGTGGAAACTGCTGCAACGGTCGCGTGGGTATGCGTCTTCTTAGTAAAAGCAGAAGCTATAGAGACCAGGCGTGCCAGTTGCAGTTCATCGCCAGTCACCGCAAGATCATAGTGCTGGTGGCTAAGGCTTACGCTGCCCGATGCCTGCACAGCACCCACGGGATCCTTTACCTGCAACTTGCGAACAAATACGTTACGGCCTACCTCAGCCGCCCGCGCATATACCTCGTTAAGGTGAATTTGCTGGTAACCCAGGTTAGATATTTCCGCGCGAACTGTGGCGGCGGGCGTACGGCCCAATCGACCGCGCAAAGCAATATCGGCATTTGCAAGGCCGCTAACCGGCATACCTATAGCCGAATCCAGGTGGGCAAGATTGAGTGATTCGCCATGTGCTTCTGCTAAAAATGCACCGTGATTAGTTCCATCTACACTGCAGCGAACATCCACAGTGCCACCGGAGAAGGCACCGCGTGCCTGAGCTAGAATTCGTTTGTGCGAGTACGCAACATTAAGAAGTGCGGAAGGGATAGTGTATCTGCCCCATTGCACGCCTGCTAAACTTGCGCTTGCCCAGGCCGTCGGGGAGACCGCGCGACCCGTGGCGTAAATGCGTATGTTGCCGCTTCCGGTGGCTGCAGCGGTATTCGTGACTACATAGTGGGGTTGGCCGCGCGTTAACCGACCAAGGCCAGCCGCACGGTAGAATTTCTGCCAATCCGCTCCATCTAGTTTTGCCTCCATATGAATGGTGGGGTCCAGTGCCTTCCCCAAGACTATTCCGGCTGCAGTACCAGTTACTGCACAACGAGCACCACCAAATAGACCGTTGAGGTGAACTGCGGCAGATGGCCCTGCAAGCGCCACTGTTCCGGTGATTCCCGTCAGCCTGCCAGGCAGGCTTGGCAGCTGTACAGTCCCATTTTTCACGGCTGTAAGCGCCGTCACCGATACTGTTAGCGGTCCGTGTGCGCGGTTAGTGGGCGCGGTAATTAGTAGCCGCGCCTTTGTGTTAGCCATGCCAGAAGTTACGCCCGCGATGCGAGTTGAAATAAAGGTATGTGCTACTGCCGGTAGTGACACGTGCTGTGCATTGGCGTTGATGACAACGCGCAATGGATTCAGCATTACTTCACCAACTACTGCCACGTCATTCGAAACTTTGGGTACTTTCGCGCTGCCCCGAAATACGACTGGCCCACTGGAGATAAACGTGACCGTTGCATCAATCTTGTGAGCATCCGTTGTGAGCGGGCGGGTTGGCGTAGAGGTAAGGTGGCCAAGAGAGTGATCTACATAGTGAAGAACACCGTTGCGAACCGTGATTGTACCGAGAGCCGGACGACCCGTTCCGTGAGACGGATGTATAAGGGAACTAAAATTCCATAAGCCTGTAGTTCCGCGCACCAGTGTGACGGTGGGAGAAGTGACGGCAATCGTTCTAATGCGCGGAACCTCAAGGCTTGAGGAGAAAAGATCTGCTGTGGAGTAAGTTATGGTGATTCGCCGTGCAGAGCCCAACGCGGGAAGCCGGTTAGGTATATCTGCGCCGACCCAGAGTCTACGTATTGTTACGACATTAGGACCAAGACGCCAAGGAGGAACTTTAAACGCAATCGAGTGGATAAGAACAGTTCGCCCAAGAGCTCGTGTTGCCTCTACCTCAACAATTTCGGCCAGGTTACGTGGGCTAGTGACGTACTTAAGAACACGAAGAGTGACTACCGCACCTCCCACCAACACCACGGCAGCAGGCACGGTAGTAACAAAAATACGGGTCCAGCGGGCAGCTATCTGTTTCACGCTGCACCAGTTGGGTGGCCACTCATTTTACTTCACGCTGGTATACCTACACGCGCCAGACGATCGGAGAGAAGTTTCTCAGAAAAAGCTTGAGCGTTGTAGGATGACCGCACAAACGGGCCGGATGCTACAAACAGGAATCCTAAATCTTGACCAATTTTCTCGTATTCAGCAAATCTATCGGGGTGAATGTAATCAACAACAGGAAGGTGCCTATCGGTCGTGGGCCGGAGGTACTGGCCAATCGTGACTGCACTTACGCCGGCTTGGCGCAGATCTTGTAATGTCTTCACGACTTCTTCATGGGTTTCTCCCAGACCCAGCATCATGCCAGATTTGGTGTATATGGTGCTATCCATGTGAGTTACAGATCGAAGAACATCTAATGTGCGCTCGTACCTTGCTTGAGGCCGCACCATCGGCGAAAGCCGTTCGACGGTTTCAATATTATGATTAAAGATATCTGGTCGCGCTTCCACCACCCGTCGCACGCACCACTTTTTGCCCTTAAAATCGGGCGTAAGAACCTCAACAATGATCCCAGGAACCGCTTCGCGCAAGGCGGTAATTGTATCGGCGAATTGCCCAGAACCTTCATCTGGAAGTTCATCACGGGCGACCGACGTTACCACCACATGTTTCAGCCCCATCTCCTTTGCGGCAATTGCCACACGCCGGGGTTCGTCGGCATCCAGTTCCAACGGTTTTCCTACCTTAATGGCGCAAAAACCGCAATTTCTGGTGCAAATATCGCCCAGGATCATAAATGTAGCTGTCCTTTTGGACCAACATTCTCCTATGTTTGGGCATCTGGCGCTTTCACATACTGTGTGCAGATTGCTGTGGCGCATCATGGTTTCCACATTCTGCACCGTTTCGGGATCTGGCACTCTTTTGGAAAGCCATACTGGCAGGCGACTATTCAACCTGATTCTCCCCGTGTAAGTTAGCGATACGAACATTGTACTATCGCTCGCTAGAGGTAATTAGCCAATCTTTATGCAGGTTAGACTATTGGTGAGAGTTTACCGCATAGTCACCCTACCTTGCAATGGCACGGCGAGTTATAGACTGCTTACTTGTCAAGAGCACTTACCATCGGATTTTGATCATCGTGGCGTACTGTCATCCACATTCCTTTCCTTATACGCTTAGCGCAAGGCACAATGCAACAGACTGGTGCTTAAAACGTGGTGACTTGCATGTGCCTCATATAGGCGATTTCGTGCGTTTCTTAAGGATTTGCCGTGATTTGGACTTCGTGGGGCGGAAAGTAAGTTTCGGTAGTTGCTAAGCTAAAAATATTCAAAAATATTTGAATTTTGCCCTCTTATGACCATCTGGAGTATTGACACTAGCTTACCAATCTGTTAAGATGAACTCAATACGGTTAGAGGCATACGCCATGAAGTTATGCCTGCGTGCATTGTTGAAACCTGTTGGGATGCGCCTAATGCTGAGCGGTCAACAATTTACAATGAGTAATACCCCCCCCTATTTTATTGCTATTAATTGTTTTGTGGCAGTGCTGCTAGCTGGGTGCCATTCGCAGTCAGTGCCAAAGGCAGTTGCCGGTACGCTCACCCCCGCCAGTTCGCCCGCCAATTCGCTACGGCAAATTGAGCAGCTGCAGAACACAGTCTACT